>JBKJTM010000317.1:0-5107 GCA_046590805.1 Usitatibacter sp. | reverse complement strand
GAATTCGCCCGCGGCTACGGCGTTGCCGACGGCAACCTCGACAAATTGCAGGAAGAAATCGGCACGAATCTGAAAATGGAGTTGAAGCGCCGCATCATCGCGCGCACTCGCGACCAGGTGATGGATGGGCTGAAGTCGAGCACGCCTGTGACGGTGCCGCAGTCGCTGGTCGACATGGATATCCAGAGGCAGATGCAACAGGCGGCTACCGAGTTGAAATCTCGCGGCGTCGAACCCACATCAGAGCAGTTGCAACCGGAGATGTTTCGCGAGACGGCCGTTTCGCGCGTCACACTGGGGCTGCTGATCGGCGAATTGGTCAAGCAGCACAATCTGGATGCGACGCCGGAGCAGGTTCGCGCGCTGGTCGAAGAGTCGGCGCAGAGCTACGAGCAGCCGGACGAAGTAGTCAAGTGGCATTTCCAGGACCGCACGAGACTGGCCGACTTCGAGTCGCAGGCGCTGGAACAAAACGTGATCAACTGGGTGCTGACCCGGGCGCAGGTGGCGGAACTTCAAACGACTTTTGCTGAACTAACCGGTGTTGCGGGCTGAGCCCGACACCAGATACGGAGCCGGTTCATGACTTGGACGCAGCAAGCACCGCAGGCAGGGCAGCCAGCCCAGGGGTTGGGATTGATCCCGATGGTTATCGAGCAGTCGGGCCGCGGCGAGCGGGCCTATGACATCTACTCCCGGTTGCTCAAGGAGCGGGTGATTTTCCTGGTCGGGCCAATCGACGACATGACGGCGAACGTCGTGGTTGCGCAGTTGTTGTTCCTGGAATCGGAAAATCCCGATAAGGACATCCATTTGTACATCAACTCGCCTGGCGGATCCATCGCGGCCGGCATGTCGATCTACGACACGATGCAATTCATCAAGCCCGATGTCTCAACTCTCTGCGTCGGCATGGCTGCATCAATGGGTGCGTTCCTGCTGCAAGCCGGCAAAAAGGGCAAACGTTTCGCATTGCCAAACTCGACCGTGATGATCCATCAGCCTCTTGGTGGTTTCCAGGGACAGGCAAGCGACATCGAAATCCACGCCAAGTACATCCTCAGCTTGCGTGAACGGCTGAACCGCCTGATGGCCGAACATACCGGACAGACGGTCGAAAGGATTGCCCGGGATTCGGAGCGTGACAATTTCCTGACAGCCGAGCAGTCTGTAGACTACGGTTTAATCGATCAAATCTTGCATAAGCGGGCATCAGGCGCGTAATCTAGGAACCGGTCCTATCCGGCGCATCAAAACCATGGCGGACAAAAACTCAGGCGACAAGCTGCTCTACTGCTCTTTCTGCGGAAAGAGCCAGCACGAGGTGCGCAAGCTCATCGCCGGCCCGTCGGTTTTCATCTGCGACGAGTGCATCGAGCTTTGCAACGACATCATCAAGGAAGAAGGCGACGCTGCCGGATCCGGCCAGACGGCCAAGGACAAGCTGCCGACGCCGCACGAGATCCGTTCGATTCTCGACCAGTACGTGATCGGTCAGGAAAAGGCGAAGCGCATTCTCGCGGTCGCCGTCTATAACCATTACAAGCGTCTGGCGAACAATACCGCCATCACCAAGGATGACGATGTCGAGCTCGCCAAGAGCAACATCCTGTTGATCGGCCCGACCGGATCGGGCAAGACGTTGCTGGCCGAGACGCTGGCGCGGGTGCTGAACGTGCCGTTTGTGATCGCCGACGCGACGACTCTCACCGAAGCCGGCTATGTCGGTGAGGACGTCGAGAACATCATCCAGAAGCTGCTGCAGAAGTGCGACTACGACGTCGAGAAGGCGCAGCGCGGCATCGTCTACATCGACGAGATCGACAAGATCTCGAGGAAGAGCGACAACCCCTCGATCACCCGCGACGTCTCGGGGGAGGGCGTGCAGCAGGCGCTCCTCAAGCTGATCGAGGGCACCATCGCTTCGGTCCCGCCCCAGGGCGGCAGGAAGCACCCGAACCAGGAATTCGTGCAGGTCGACACCACCAACATCCTGTTCATCTGCGGCGGCGCCTTCGGCGGCCTGGAGAAGGTGATCCAGCACCGCACCGATCGCACCAGCATGGGCTTCGGCGCCCACGTGCGCTCGATGAACAACCGCCAGGAGCTGAACGCGCTCCTCCACGACGTCGAGCCCGAGGACTTGATCAAGTACGGCCTGATCCCGGAATTCGTCGGGCGCCTGCCGGTGGTCGCGGTGCTGGACGAACTCGATACCGGCGCGCTGATCAAGATCCTCACGGAACCCAAGAACGCGCTGGTGAAGCAGTACCAGAAACTCCTCGGCATGGAAGGGGTCGAGCTGGAGTTCCGCGAGCATGCCCTGCAGGCGATCGCCAAGCGGGCGCTGGAGCGCCGCACCGGCGCGCGCGGCCTGCGCTCCATCATCGAGCATGCCCTCCTGGACATCATGTTCGACCTGCCGTCCCTTGCGAACGTCCAGAAGGTGGTCGTGGACGAGGGCGCGATTTCCGGCGACGGCAAGCCGCTCCTCATCTATTCGGACCAGCCAAAGGTCGCGAGTGGGCAGCAGTAAGCCCCGCTTTCCTTCAGTCGCCCCCTGGGGCCCCCTTGGGGCAGGATTCAAAAAGCGGCTTGCAGAGTTTCCGCCCCGCCCCCACGTCTTGAGAAGCAGCCCAACCAGGAAAGCCCCATGACCGCCTCATTCTCGTCCGACTCCCGCGTGCTCCCGCTGCTGCCGCTGCGTGATGTCGTGGTGTTCCCCCACATGGTCATACCGCTGTTCGTGGGGAGGCCCAAGTCCATCAAGGCGCTGGAGGCCGCGATGGAGGAGGGGAAGAACGTCGTGCTGGTGGCGCAGAAATCCGCCGCCAAGGACGAGCCGAATCCCGAGGATCTGTACGACGTCGGCACCGTTTCCACGATCCTGCAGATGCTGAAGCTCCCCGATGGCACCGTGAAGGTGCTGGTCGAGGGCGTGCAGCGCTCGCGCATCGGCAGCGTCCTCACCGACAAGGCCAACTTCGAGGCGGAGATCGAGCTTATCCCCACCGAGGAGCCGGATTCGAACGAGGTCGAGGCGATGCGCCGCACGCTGCTCGCGCAGTTCGACCAGTACGTGAAGCTGAACAAGAAGATCCCGCCGGAGGTGCTCACCTCCCTCTCCGGCATCGACGGGGCCGGGCGCCTGTCGGACACCATCGCCGCGCACCTGCCGCTCAAGCTCGAGCAGAAGCAGCAGATCCTCGAGATGTTCCACGTCGGGCGGCGCCTCGAGCAGCTGCTGCAGCTGCTGGAGACCGAGATCGACATCATGCAGGTGGAGAAGCGCATCCGCGGGCGCGTGAAGCGCCAGATGGAGAAGAGCCAGCGCGAGTACTACCTGAACGAGCAGGTGAAGGCGATCCAGAAGGAGCTCGGCGATTCGGAAGAGGGCGCCGATCTCGACGAGCTGGAGAAGAAGATCAAGAGCGCGCACATGCCCAAGGAGGCGCGCGTGAAGGCGGAATCGGAGCTTAAGAAGCTGAAGCTCATGTCGCCCATGTCCGCGGAAGCCACGGTCGTGCGCAACTACATCGACACCATCGTGGGCCTGCCGTGGAAGAAGAAGACCAAAGTCTCCACCGACCTCAAGAACTCCGAGAAGATCCTCGATGCCGACCACTACGGTCTCGAGAAGGTGAAGGAGCGCATCGTCGAGTACCTGGCGGTGCAGCAGCGCGTCGAGAAGCTGAAGGCCCCGATCCTCTGCCTGGTGGGCCCCCCCGGCGTCGGCAAGACGTCGCTCGGACAATCGGTCGCGCGCGCGACCAACCGCAAGTTCGTGCGCATGTCGCTGGGCGGCGTGCGCGACGAGGCGGAGATCCGCGGCCACCGCCGTACCTACATCGGCTCGATGCCCGGCAAGATCCTGCAGAACATGACCAAGGTCGGCGTGAGGAATCCGCTCTTCCTGCTGGACGAGGTCGACAAGATGGGCATGGACTTCCGCGGCGACCCGTCCTCGGCGCTGCTGGAGGTGCTCGACCCCGAGCAGAACCACACCTTCGTCGACCATTACGTCGAAGTCGAATACGACCTCTCCGACGTGATGTTCGTGGCCACCGCCAACACCCTCAACATCCCCGCGCCGCTGCTGGACCGCATGGAAGTGATCCGGCTCTCGGGCTACACCGAGGACGAGAAGGTGCACATCGCCAAGCAGTACCTGCTGGTGAAGCAGTTCAAGGCGAACGGCATCAAGGAGGGCGAGCTCGCGATCACCGACGCGGCTCTGCGCGACATCACCCGCTACTACACGCGCGAAGCGGGCGTGCGCGGCCTCGACCGCGAACTGGCGAAGATCTCGCGCAAGGTGATCAAGGCGATCCTCACCAAGAAGAAGGACGGTGCCCACGTCACCGTCAACGCGAAGAACATCGACAAGTACCTGGGCGTGCGCAAGTACACCTACGGCATCGCGGAGAAGGAGAACCAGATCGGCCAGGTCACCGGTCTCGCGTGGACCGAGGTGGGCGGCGAGCTCCTCACCATCGAGGCGGTCAAGCTTCCCGGCAAGGGCAATACCGTCACCACCGGCAAGCTGGGCGATGTGATGAACGAATCGATCAAGGCCGCGATCTCGGTGGTGCGGGCGCGCGCCAAGCGCCTCGGCGTCGCCGAGGACTTCTGGCAGACGCTCGACCTGCACGTCCACTTGCCCGAAGGTGCCACGCCGAAGGATGGCCCGTCGGCCGGCGTCGCCATCGCCACCGCGATCACCTCGGTGCTCACCGGTATCCCGGTGCGCTGCGATGTCGCGATGACGGGCGAGATCACGCTGCGCGGCGAGGTGCTGCCGATCGGTGGCTTGAAGGAGAAGCTGCTGGCCGCCCACCGCGGCGGCATCAAGCACGTGCTGATTCCGAAGGAGAACGTGAAGGACCTGCAGGAGATCCCGGAAGAGGTGAAGAACGCAATCGAGATCACGCCGGTCCAGTGGTTCGACGAGGTGCTCGAGCGCGCGCTGGAGAGGAAGCCCGAGCCGCTCGCCGACTCGCCGGTGGCCGCCCCGCCGCCCGCGCCGGAGGCCCGGCCGGTCGTCACCAAGCACTGAACGGACATCGTCGCCCCGGCGAAGGCCGGGGCCCATTTCCGGCGCCTCGCG
>JBKJTM010000481.1:0-8715 GCA_046590805.1 Usitatibacter sp. | reverse complement strand
GAATTCGTCCGTGTATGCGCCGCCTCGGCGGCCGGCGCCGCCCTGGCCGATCCGGCCTGCGCCGCGGGCCTCAACGCGCGCAGCTACGGGCGCGCGAAGCTGGTGGACGACAAGGGGCAGCCGATCCGTGTCGATACGCTCAAGGTCGGTACGAACTACGTGTTCGACTACCCGTACTCCTCCACGCCCTGCTTCCTGCTCCGGCTCGACCGGCCCGCCGCCGCGGCCATCGACCTCAGGACCGAGTCGGGGCAGCCCTATCGCTGGGAGGGCGGCATCGGCAGCCGCCGCGACGTGGTCGCCTATTCCGCGATCTGCGCGCACAAGCTCACTTACCCCACGCGACAGGTGAGCTTCATCGGCTACCGCAACGAACCGAGCCCGGTGGCGCCGCGGGGCAAGGTCATCACCTGCTGCTCCGACCGCAGCGTCTACGATCCGGCCGCCGGCGCCAAGGTGATCTCGGGCCCCGCACCGCAGCCGCTCGCCACCATCATGCTCGAGCAGGACAAGGCGGGCGATGTGTGGGCCGTGGGCACCTTCGGAGGCGAGATGTTCGCCGAATTCTTCCGCCGCTTCGAGTTCCGCCTGCAGCTCGAATCCGGCACGCGGGCACGCTCGCAGGTCGAGGGAACGACGACGGTGAAGGAGCTCGAGAGCTACAGCACCCAGTGGGCGAAATGCTGAGGGGGGACGTACCCTTGTCTCGCATCCTGAAATGAGGGTACGTCCCCGGTCCTAGATCGAGAAGTTCTCGCGGGTCGCGGTTTCCAGGCGCTTCAGGTCCTCGCCGCGAGTGTTCGGCGCGAACAGCCGGATGAAATCGAGGGTGAATCCGCGCAGGTAGGTGCCGCGCTTGTAGGCGAGGCGCGTGGTCTGCACCGGGAAGAGGTGGCTGCAGTCGAGCGCCACCAGCCCCTCCTCCTTGCCCTCGCGGAAGGCGCGCGAGGAGATGATCCCCACGCCCAGGCCCAGGCTCACGTACGACTTGATCACGTCGGAGTCGAGGGCGGAGAGCGCCACCTCGGGCTTCAGCCCGCGCGCCGCGAACGCACGGTCGATGGAATTGCGCCCCGCGAACGTCGGATCGTAGGTGACGATGGGATGCGCCGCGATCGCCTCGAGCGTGAGCGCCGGACCCTTCTCCAGCGGATGGCCCCTGGGCACCACGACACAGTGCCGCCACGAGTAGCAGGGCAGCGTGATCAGCTCCTCGAACTCGTCGAGCGCCTCGGTCGCAATCGCCACGTCCGCCTCCCCCTCGATCACCATGCGCGCGAGCTGCCGCGGATTTCCCTGCAGGAGCTTCAGCTTCACCTCCGGATAGCGCTTCTTGAACGCGGTGACCACCGAGGGCAAGGCGTAGCGTGCTTGCGTGTGCGTGACCGCCACCCCGAGGTGTCCGCGCGAGGGGCCGGCGAACTCCTCGCCCACGGCCTTCAGGCTCGCGACCTCGTCCAGGATTCGCCCGAGGCGCCCGACGATCTCCAGCCCGGCGTCGGTGAGCGCGGTGAAGCGCTTTCCCTGCCGCACGAAGATCGCCACCCCCAGCTCGTCCTCGAGCGCGCGGATCTGCTTGGAGACCCCCGGCTGCGACGTGTGCAGTGCGTCGGCGGCCTCCGATACGTTGAGGTTGCGCTTGGCAACCTCGGTGACGTAGCGAAACTGCTGGATATTCATCGATTTAGCATAGTCTCAATAGTTATTACATTATCATAATAAAGTATTATTCAGGAATATGCAGCCCGCCTACCATTGGGCCATGTACCGCTACGACCACCACGATCACACCCTCGTCGCCGAGCGCGTCGCGCAGTTCCGCGACCAGACGCGGCGCTACCTCGCCGGACAGTTGAGCGACGACGAGTTCCGGCCGCTCAGGCTGCAGAACGGGCTCTATATCCAGCGCCATGCGCCGATGCTGCGGGTCGCGGTGCCCTACGGGCTTCTCTCCTCCACGCAGCTGCGCAAGCTCGCGCACATCGCGCGCCGCTACGACCGCGGCTACGGCCACTTCACCACCCGCCAGAACATCCAGTACAACTGGCCGAAGCTCGAAGAGGTGCCCGACATCCTCGCCGAGCTGGCGGAAGTCGAGATGCACGCCATCCAGACGAGCGGCAACTGCGTCCGCAACATCACCACCGACCATTTCGCCGGCGTCGCGGCCGACGAGATCGTCGATCCGCGCGCGCTCTGCGAGATCCTGCGCCAGTGGTCCACGTTCCACCCGGAGTTCGCCTACCTGCCGCGCAAGTTCAAGATCGCGGTGAACGGCTCGGTCGAGGATCGCGCCGCGGTGCTGCTGCACGACATCGGCCTGCACGGGGTGCGCAACGATGCGGGCGAGGTGGGCCTGCGCGTGATCGTGGGCGGCGGCATGGGACGCACGCCGATCATCGGCCACGTGATCCGCGAGTTCCTGCCGTGGCAGCACATGCTCACCTACTGCGAGGCGATCCTGCGGGTCTACAACCGCTTCGGCCGCCGCGACAACCTGTACAAGGCGCGCATCAAGATCCTGGTGAAGGCCCTCGGCGTCGAGGAGTTCACGCGCCTCGCCGAGGCCGAGTGGGACGCGACCAGGGATTCGCCCTCGGTGATTCCCGAAGGCGAGTTCGAGCGCGTCGCGGCGCATTTCCGGCCGCCCGCCTACGAGGCTTTCTCCGGAGACGATCCCGCCTGCCTGCGGCTGCGCGCCGCCAATCCCGCGTTCGACCGCTGGGTGCAAAGGAACGTCCACTCACACCGCCAGCCCGGCTACGCGGCGGTATCGCTGTCGCTCAAGAAGACCGGCGTGCCGCCGGGCGACGCCACCGCGGAGCAGATGGAATTCGTGGCAGCGCTCGCGGAGCGCTACAGCTTCGGCGAGCTGCGCGTCTCGCACGAGCAGAACCTGATCCTCGCCGACGTCCCCACCCGCGATCTCGAGGGCGTGTGGCGCGAGGCGCGCGAGCACGGCCTCGTCACGCCCAACATCGGGCTCCTCACCAACATCGTCTGCTGCCCGGGCGGCGACTTCTGCTCGCTCGCCAATGCCAAGTCGATCCCGATCGCGCAGGCCATCCAGGAGCGTTTCGACGACCTCGACTATCTCCACGACATCGGCAGCCTCGATCTCAACATCTCCGGCTGCATGAATTCCTGCGGCCACCACCACATCGGCCACATCGGCATCCTCGGCGTCGACAAGAACGGATCCGAGTGGTACCAGGTGTCGATCGGCGGCCGCCAGGGGCGGCAAGCCGCACTCGGGCAGGTGATCGGCCCTTCCTTCGCCGCGGCGCAGATGCCCGACGTGGTGGCGTGCCTGATCGAGACCTACACCGAGCTTCGCCACGAGGACGAGCTGTTCGTCGATACCGTGCATCGCCTCGGCATCGCGCCCTTCAAGGCGCGCGTCTACGGCGGCGCGCGGGAGCTTGCGAATGCCGCCTGACCGCGTGGTCCGCATCGCCGGCGAGGATGCCCGGGTCGAGGCGGAGCTGTGGCGCTATGCGGGCCTTCCCGGCGGCGAGGCCGCCGAGCTCCGCGCCGGCCCCGTGGTGGTGCCGCTCTCCGCATGGCGCGAGAAGCGCTCGGAGCTCAGGGCACGCGGCGAGCCGATCGGCATCTGGCTCGGGCCCGACGACGATCCGGCCGACATCGCGAGCGACCTCGAGCGCCTGGCGCTCGTCGCGGTGCACTTCCCGAAGTTTGCCGACGGCCGCGGCTACTCGACGGCGTTCCTGCTGCGCACGCGCCACGGCTACAAGGGCGAGCTGCGGGCGATCGGCGATGTCGGGCGCGACCAGCTTTTCCTGCTGAAGCGTTGCGGCTTCGATTCCTTCGCCCTCGCGCCCCATCGCGATCCGGAGGCGGCCGTCGCGAGCCTGAACGACTTCAGCCTGCGCTACCAGGGCTCGGTCGACGACCCCCTCCCCCTCTTCCGCAAGCGGGAACCGGCCGGAGCGTTTTGATGGGCAAGGTCTACCTCGTCGGCGCGGGGCCGGGCGCCCCCGATCTGCTCACGCTGCGCGCCGCGCGCTTGCTGGAAGCGGCCGACATCGTCTTCCACGACGCGCTCGTGCATCCCGACACCCTGGCACTCGCGAAACGAGCGCGCCGCGTCGACGTCGGCAAGCGCTACGGCAAGGTGTCGACCGAGCAGCGTTTCATCAACCGCGCCCTCATCGAGGCCGTGCGCGGCCACGAGATCGTCGTACGGCTGAAGGGCGGCGATCCCATGATCTTCGGGCGCGCCCAGGAAGAGATCGACGCGCTGCGCGGCGCGGGCATCGAGGTCGAAGTGGTGCCGGGAGTGACCGCGGCGCTCGCCGCCGCGTCGACCCTCGGTATTTCGCTCACGCGGCGCGGCATCGCGCGCACCGTCGCCTTCCTCACGCCGCGTGTCGGCCGCGACGAGACGGCATCGGAGTGGTTGCCGGCGGCGATGGGCGCCGACTCCGTCGTGCTCTACATGGCCGCCGGCGCCTCCCAATCCATCGCCACCGAGCTGATCGCCGCGGGCAAGCCGGGCGCGACGCCCGTGGCACTGGTCGAAAACGCGACCCTCCCCGAGGAGGCGCGGCAATTCACCGACCTCGCGACCCTCGCCGCGGCGCAACTGCCGCGCGCGGCGGGCCCCGTGGTCATGTGCGTGGGCGCGGTGTTCCGGGACCACAACGCCATCGAACATCCTCTCGCCACTACTTCGCACGCCGCATGAGCACAACCGACAAGTACACCACCGAGGCCATCACCGACGTTCGTCCCTGGACCGACTCGCTCTGACCACCGACCGCTTCGAAGCGGGGCGCGACCTCTGGATGCTCGCCACGGGAACCGGCCTTGCCCCGTTCCTGTCGATCTTGCACGACTTCGAGGCCTGGGAGTCCTACGACAACCTGGTGCTGGTGCAGAGCGTGCGCACCCAACAGGAGCTGGCGTACGAGGATCTGATCCGCGGATTCGAGAAAAGCGAGTACTACGCCGAGTACCGGCACAAGCTGCGCTACTCGCGTATCGTGACCCGTGAACCGGTGCAGGGCGCGCTCGGCGCCCGCGTCACCAAGCTGCTCGCCAATGGAGTGCTGGAGGAAAACGTGGGCTTGAGGCTCGACCACGATCGATCGCGGGTGATGCTGTGCGGCAACCCCTCGATGGTGGAGGATTCGCGCCGGATCCTGGTCGATCGGGGCTACCGCGGTGTCGCGACGCGGCGACCCCGGACATCTCGCGGTGGAGAATTACTGGTGACCCGATGAACGATGTGACGCCTTCAGATTCGCAGGTCATTTTCGAGCGCGCCGCGGAACGCGCGCGCGCGATGGGCCTTGCCTATGCCGGAGCGGTGACGCCAGCGGAAGCGCAGGCCTTGCGCGGCGCCGGCTCGGCCCGGCTTGTGGATGTGCGCACCCCGGAGGAGTATCGCGACGTCGGTCACGTAGCGGAAACGCCGCTCGTCGTGTGGCCGCGCAGCGGCGCTCCCGATGAGGTACGACGCTTCGTGGAATCGGTGGCGGAGGAATTCGAGACCACCGAGCCGCTCCTCTTGCTCTGTCGCAGCGGCGTGCGCTCGCATTACGCCGCGCACGTGCTGGCGCAGGCGGGCTTCGAACGAGCCTACAACGTTCTCGAAGGATTCGAGGGCGCGATCCCCGGCCAGGGCTGGCGCGCCGCCGGCCTGCCGTGGAAGGGGCCGGGGAACCCCTGAAATCCGGGGCGTTATACATTGGCCGCATGATTCCCTGGCTTCGCGGCAACTCACCGTTTCCTCCGGTCTCGAAGGCCCTTTCTTCCCCCAACGGCTTGCTCTGCGCGGGCGGTGACCTCTCCCCTGGGCGAATCCTCGACGCGTACGCCCACGGCATCTTTCCGTGGTTCTCCGACGGCGACCCGATCCTGTGGTGGTCGCCGGACCCGCGCATGGTCCTCTTTCCCGCGGAGCTCAAGGTATCGCGATCGTTGCGCAGGACGCTCGCGCGCGACGCCTACGAAACGCGCTTCGACACCGCGTTCCGCCGCGTGATGGAGGAATGCGCGCAGCCGCGAGACGGCCAGGGCGGCACGTGGATCGTCCCCGGGATGATCGAGGCGTACACGGCTTTGCACGAGCAGGGCCATGCGCACTCGGTCGAGTCATGGCGCGATGGCGAGCTGGTCGGCGGCCTCTACGGCATGGCGCTCGGCAAGGTGTTCTTCGGCGAATCGATGTTCGCGCGCGCGACCGATGCCTCGAAGGTGGCGCTCGCCCGGCTCGTGGAGCGTCTGCTCGGCGAGGACTACAAGTTGATCGACTGCCAGCAGGCGACCGGGCACCTGGCCTCCCTGGGAGCCCGCGAGATCCCCCGCAAGGAGTTCGTGCATCGCCTTCGCAGGGCGATCGATTCGCCGCCCAGCGGCGAGCGGTGGCGTTGAGCAATAATGCCCCTCCCCCGTCGGCACCCTCGCGCACCCGTTCAACGGCGCCTCCGTGACCAGGCCGATCACGCGCCAGGTGTTCGCGGCGACCGTTCCGGCATGTCGCTAAGCGGTTCAAACGCCGATACAATATCTTCCGTCCGGCAAGCGCTGGCCCGAGGGCAATGGCGAAGCTCAACGATCTTCCAATCGCGAACCTGCAGTTCTATGCGACGGCGCCCTATCCGTGCAGCTACCTGCCCGGCAAGCTCGCGCGCTCGCAGGTGGCGACGCCCAGCTACCTGATCGACACGGACACCTATAGCGCGCTGGTCTCCGCAGGCTTTCGCCGCAGCGGCGCGTTCACCTACCGACCCTATTGCGACCACTGCCATGCCTGCGTGCCGGTGCGCGTGGTGGCCGCGGAGTTCGAGGCGAATCGCGCGCAGCGCCGGGCGCTGGACCGCCACGCGGCGCTGGAGCCGCGCTACGGCGAGCTCAAGTTCAACGCCGAGCACTACGCGCTCTACCGCCTCTACCAGAGCGAGCGCCATCGCGGCGGCGGCATGGACCACGACAGCCGCGAGCAGTACGCGCACTTCCTGCTGCAGTCCAACGTCGCCACACGCTTGATCGAGTTCCGCGAGGGCGGCGAGCTGCGCATGGTGTCGATCGTCGACGAGCTGGCCGATGGCCTCTCATCGGTCTACACGTTCTTCGACCCGCTGGTGCCCAAGGCGAGCTACGGCACCTACAACATCCTGTGGCAGATCGAGGAGGCGAGGCGTCGCGGGCTCGCCTACGTCTACCTCGGCTACTGGATCTCGCAGAGCCGCAAGATGAGCTACAAGAACCAGTTCCATCCCATCGAAGGGCTGGCGCGGGGAGAGTGGAAGCGCCTCGCCTGAGCGTGCGTCCCGGCACGTCTCATTGACGGTTTCCGGCATCTGGTATTAGGCTGGTCTTAATACCAGCGCCGGTCCCCTGCACGCCGCCGATGTGGCGCGGCCCAGGAGCACAACCAAAATGAAGAAGCGCGCGCCACCCAGGTTCGTTCCGGCCCCGGAGAGCGGCACGCCGGCCTACCTCCAGCTTGCCGTCCATCTCGCCGAAGCGATACGCGATGGCCGCTACCAGCCTCACCAGGCGCTTCCATCGGAGCGTGTGTTGTCAGAATCCCTGGGCCTATCACGCGTCACCACCCGCAAGGCGATCGACCAGCTCGCCTCGCAAGGGCTCATCGTGCGCCGGCCCGGCTCCGGCAACTACATCGCCCCCCGCATCGAGAACCCGCTTTCCCGCCTGACGAGTTTCTCGGAGCAGTTGCGCGCGCGCGGTTATTCGCCGAGCTCGCGATGGCTTTCGCGCGAGACCACGGCCGCATCCTAACGAGGAGAGACAACATGAAATCCCGCATCAAGCCGGTTGCAGCCGCGGTTTACCTTGCCCTGATGGCCCTTGGCACCGCCGCCCAGGCGCAGTCCGCCGCGGAAAAACCAGAAGCCACCACGGACAACAAGCCCACCAGGAGGGGCGAGGCTCCGGTCGAGACCATCGAGATCGTCGGCATCCGCGCCTCACTGGAAAAATCCATCGCAGTGAAAAAGGACGCCCCGACCAACGTCGAGGTGGTGACCGCCGAGGACATCGGCAAGATGCCGGACAAGAACATCGCCGACGCGCTGTCGCGGCTCACCGGCGTGAACGTCCAGTACGGCCTCGCGCTCGCGATGGACGAAGCCGAGCGCGTCGCCATTCGCGGCACCAGCCCGAACCTGAACCTGGTGACCATCAACGGCCATTCGTTGAGCTCCGGCGACTGGCACGTGGGCGACCAGTCGGCCGCCGCCGGCCGCAGCGTGGGCTTCGGCCTGATGCCCTCGCAGCTCATCGGCCAGTCCATCGTCTACAAGACCGGCCAGGCCGATATCCCTGACGGCGGCATCGCGGGGACCATCGACATCATCACGAGGAAGCCGCTTGCCTTCGGCAAGCGCTTCTCGGGCGAGGTCGCGCTCGGCGCCGTGCATGCCACGCTCGCCGACAAGACCGATCCCCAGGTGAGCGGGCTGCTCGCATGGAAGAACGACGCGAGCACCTTCGGCGTGCTGGTGCAGGGCTTCAAGGAAGACCGCCACTTGCGCCGCGACGGCCAGGAGACCTTCAGCTACGGGATCATCAGCGCCGCGCAGGCCGCGAACTCTGGCAACCCGGCGTTGGCTGGATTGCGGATGCCGGGCTCGCTCAACTCCGCGCTCTTCATCGGCGAGAGGAAGCGCGAGGGCGGCTACCTCGGGCTGCAGGCCCGCCCCACCGCCGACCTCGAGCTGAATC
>JBKJTM010000501.1:0-3743 GCA_046590805.1 Usitatibacter sp. | reverse complement strand
GCCTACAACTGCGGCGAGGGCTGCGTCGGGCGCGCGATCGCGGCCAACCAGAAGCGCGGCCTGCCCACCGATTTCATGAGCCTCAAGCTCCCGCCGGAGACGCGCAACTACGTTCCCAAGCTGATCGCGGTGAAGAACATCGTGCTGGCACCGGCGACCTACGGCATCGAGATCGAGTCCATCCCCAACTCGCCCTACTTCGCCACGGTGCAGGCGCCGGCGCGCATCGACGTCAAGCTCGCGGCGCGCCTTGCCGAGATGAACGAACAGGAGTTCCTCGCGCTCAACCCGGCGCACAACAAGCCGGTGGCAGTGTCCTCCGCGACGGGCGTGAACAAACTGGTGCTGCCGGTGGAAAAGGTCGAGGCGTTCAAGGCGAACCTCGAGGCCTACGACAAGCCGCTGGTGAGCTGGACCACCTATTCGGCCAAGCGCGGGGAGTCGCTCGATGCGATCGCCAAACGCCACGGGCTCACGCCAACCGAGGTGCGCGCGGCCAACGACACCGCCAAGCTCGACAAGAAGGGCCGGCTGCGGGCCGCCGGGCCGGTGATGGTGCCGATCCGCGCTGGCGCCGCGGTGGCGAAGGCGGTTGCGCTCGCGCCCGCGCAAGTCGCGAGCAAGGTTGCGCCCGCCGTGCCCGCCGCCGCCGCCGACGCCCGCACCTACGTCGTGCGCGCGGGCGACACGCTCTATGGCATCGCGAAGCGATTCCACACCGGCGTGGACGCGCTCCTCGCGCTCAACGAGCTGGCCGCGAACGCGGCGATCCGCCCGGGCCTCAGGCTGCGCCTGCAATAGCGCGCGCTACCGCCTGCCGGTGATCTCGGCGAAGAACGCCTCGTTGGACGGATCGCGGCCAAGGAAGCGGCGCACCATGCCCATCTCGTCCACCTGCCCGCCCTGCGAGAGGATCGCGTCGCGGTAGCGCGCGCCCACCTTCGGGTCGAGCATGTCGGCCTTGAACGCGGAGAGCATGTCGAGGGCGATCACTTCCGACCACATGTAGCCGTAGTACCCGGCGGCGTAGTGGGCGGCGATGTGGCTGAACGATGCCGGAAACATCGTCCCCTCCACGTGGCCGAGCGGCGTCGCCGCCTCGAGCGCCTTCCATACCGCGAGCGGCGGCTGGGGATCGGTGGCGAGCGCCATGTCGAACGCGGCGTACAGCCACTGGCGCGCGTAGCGGATTCCCTGGCCGTAGCGGCGCGCGGACTCGAGCCGCGCGATCTCGTCGCCGGTGAGCTGCGGGCACTCCGCGCAGACCTTCCTGAAGAGCGCCAGCGGCTGCTCGCGCCGCGCCCACTCCTCGAACATCTGCGACGGCGCCTCGACGAAATCGCCCTTCACGCTGGTCCCGGCCTGCGGGTTGTAGTCGGCCCTGGAGAGCACGCCGTGCAGCACGTGGCCGAACTCGTGCAGCAGCGTCTCGAGCTCGTTGTGGTCGAGGCCCTCGCGATTGAAGTTGGTCACCAGCACCGAAACCGGCGTGCGCTTCGCGAGGCGGCTCGCGCCGCGCACCGGGAACGCGGCGGCGTGGTTGTACTTGCCCTCGCGCGGGAAGAGGTCCAGATAGAAGCCGGAAACGAACGCGCCGGTCTTCGCGTCGAGCACGTCGTAGTAGCGCACGTCCGGGTGCCAGGTGGGCACCTTCGCCTGCCGGAACTTCACCCCATAGAGCGTCTGCGAGACGAGCAGCGTGAAGTCGACCGCCTTGTCGGTGGGGAAGTACCTGCGCAGCTTCTCCTGGTCGATCGAGAAGCGCTCGCGTTTCACCTTCTCCTGATAGTAGGCGACGTCCCAGCGCTCGATGCGCACCTCCGCGGCTCCCTTGCCAAGATCGCGGGCCTTCTCGGCGCGCAGCTCCTCGACTTCCTTCTTCTCCAGGTCGATGACCGCGGCCTTCACGTCGCCCAGGAACTTGCCGACCACTTCCGGCGTTCCGACCATCTTGCGGCGCAGCGCGTAGTGCGCGAAGGACGGCAGTCTGTAAAGGCCCGCGAGCTCCTTCCTCAGCACAAAGATCTCGTGGAGGATGTCGAGGTTCTTCGCCCCGCCCTCGGAGAACTTCGCGACGTAGTACCTCTTCCGCGCCGCCTCCTGCCTCGCGTTCTGCAGGAAGGGAACGTACGAGGGGTACTGAAGCGTGAGGACGTAGTTGCCGTCCTTGTCCCTGGTGGACTCGTGCGCCTTGAGGTACGCCGCGGGGATTCCTTCCATCTCGGCGGGCGTGAAGGTGACCCGGGTGGGATCGTCGCGCAGGTTGCGGTCGTACGCCTGGCGCAGCACCTCCAGCTTGTCGAAGATCTCCTTTGCCCGCTTCCTCTTCTCCGCGGGGAGCGCCACGCCGCTGTCCTCGAAGCCGTCCATCAGGTCGCGGCGCAGCTTCGCCTGCACGTTCCCGGCGGGCTTCGCCGCGCTCACGCGCCTGAAGAGCTTCTCGTTCTGGAACAGCTCGGTCGAAAGCGCGGTGTACTTCTGCAGGCACGGCTCGGCGGCGTCGCGCACCGGCTTGTCGGGATGCACCTCCCCAAGCAGGTAGATCGGGCTGAACGTGTCCTCCATGCCGATCTGCAGGCGGTTCCATTCGTCGAAGACGCCGGCGCTCCCAGACTTCTCCTCCATCACGGCCACCGCCTTGCGCGCACGGGCGAGCGCGGCATCGCAATTGCGGGTGACGGCCGGGGCGTCGAGCAGCGGCACCAGGGGACGCGGGGCGTTCTTCGCCCAAGCGGCCGCGGCAACGCACGCGGCGACGGCAACGATCAGGCGGCGCATGTAGATTTCCTTACTGGGTCAGGTCGGCGGCCCTCTCCAGCCCCTTCGGGATCGAGGAGAGCAGCTTGCGGGTGTATTCCTGCCGGGGATTGAGGTAGATCTCGTCGGAGTCGGCCATCTCGACGATCACGCCGTCGTTCATCACCATCACCTGGTCGGAGATGTACTTCACCACCGCGAGGTCGTGGGAGATGAAGATGTACGACAGGCCGTACTCGTCCTGCAGGTCCTGCAGCAGGTTCAGCACCTGCGCCTGCACCGACACGTCGAGCGCGGAGACCGACTCGTCGCAGATGAGCACGTCGGGCTTCATGGTGAGGCAGCGCGCGATCGCGATCCGCTGCCGCTGCCCGCCGGAGAACTCGTGCGGGTACTTGTAGAACGAGGCTTCCGACAGACCCACGCGCTTCAGCAGCTGGAAGGCCATCTCGACCCGCTCGTTCTCGTCCTTGCCGATGGCGTGGATCTTCATCGGCTCGACGATGATCTGGCCCACGGTAAAGCGCGGGTTCAGCGACGCGTACGGGTTCTGGAAGATGATCTGGATGCGGCGCCGGTAGGCCATCATCTCGCGCTCGGTGAGGCGCAGCAGGTCGCGGCCCTCGAACAGCACCTCGCCGCTGGTGGCGTCGTGCAGGCGCATGAGCGTGAGCCCCACGGTCGTCTTGCCCGAGCCCGATTCGCCGACCAGGCCGAGGGTCTTGCCTTTCGGCAGCTTGAAGCTCACGTCCCTCACGGCGGGCACGGCGCGCTTGCCGAAGAGTCCCTCCTTGAGGAAAAAGGTCTTGTTGAGCGCCTTCACCTCCAGGATGATCGGGTCGTCGGGCGCGACGCCGCGGCTGCGCTCCTCGAGGTGCGGGTGGCCGTCCCCCTTGAGGAAGTCGTCGATCACCGGCAGGCGCTTCGGGCGCCGGTCCAGGCGCGGACGGCAGGCGAGCAGCGCCTTGGTGTACGGGTGCTGGGGC
>JBKJTM010000256.1:0-12721 GCA_046590805.1 Usitatibacter sp. | reverse complement strand
AAGGGCACGCAAAACCAACCAGAGGAGAACTGCATGGCCGATCAAAAACCCGCCGCCGCCGCTCCGGCGCGGAAGAAGGTAACCATTCCGCAGCTGATGGCGAAGATGAAGAAGGGCGAGCCGATCGTCCAGCTGGCGGTGTACGACTACGAAACCGCGATCATCGCCGACCGCGTCGGCATCGACATCCTCTGCGTCTCGGATACCGGCGGCATGGTGCTCTTCGGCCATGAGACCACCACGTCCGTGTCGTTCGAGGAGGTGATGTTCATGGCGCAGGCGGTCAAGCGCGGCTCGCAGTACGGCCTGCGCATGGTGGACATGCCCTACATGAGCTTCCACCTGTCGGCCCAGCAGGCGGTCGACAACGCTGCGAAGTACGTCTCGCAGGGCGGTGCCGAGGTGATGAAGTGCGAGGGCAACCAGCACCACGCGAAGTACATCGAGGCGATCGTCAAGGCCGGCATCCCGGTGCAGGGCCACATCGGCATCACGCCGATGCGCATGCCGCAGCTGGGCGGCTTCTTCGCCCAGGGCAAAACCGCCGACCGCGCCAAGGAGCTGGTGGACGATGCGTGGGCGATGGTCGACGCCGGCTGCTTCTCGATCATGTGCGAAGTGACGACGTCGGAAGTCTGCGAGTACCTGGCAGAGGCCCTGCCAGTTCCGGTGATCAGCCTCGGCGCCGGCAATCGCGCGCACGGCGTGCACATCATCGGCTCGGATCTCTTCCACTTGTACGAGGCGCATACGCCGCGGCATTCGAAGATCTACGTGGACCTGGTGCCGATCATCGAGAAAGGCCTCACCGACTACCGCGACGACGTGCGTGCGCGCGGCTATCCCGGCAAGGAGCACACGGTCTTCATGAACGAGGCCGAGCTCGGCAAATTCAGGGAGCTGGTCGGCTGGAAGAGCAAGTAGGAGGCATGCTGCCCCACGCCCGGTCGGAGGCGCGCCCGCTCGACGAAGGGGAGCGTGGGCTGCTCGGGCGCGGGCGCTTCTTCGGCCGGCTCGATGCCACGCAATTGGAGCGCGTCGCCTCGATCGGCCGCGCGCTCGCCTTTCCGCAGGACACGCGCATCTACACGATCGGCGACGAGGTCGACGACTTCTACGTGCTGAGCGAAGGCACGGTGCGCTTCACGCTCGGCCTGGGCAAGCGCGAGACCGCAGCGGGCGACATCATCCGCCGCGGCGAAGTGTTCGGATGGGCCGCGCTGGTGGAAGGCTATTCGCGGCGCATCGCGACCGCGTATTGCCTCACCCCGTGCGAAGTCGTGGCGCTCGACGGCGCCAAGCTGCGCGCGCTCATGGATGCCGATCCGCTCGCCGGCTACCTGGTGATGAAGCAGCTCGCGGTGCTCCTCACGAGCGAGCTCACGGCGTTCGCCGCCGGCTGACCGTCCCGGCGTTGCCCGATCCGCTTTCCGCCGCGCTGCTCGCCGCCGTCGCCGTCGCGGTCGGTTTCTTCATCGGCGCCGTCGGCGTGGGCGGCGTGCTGCTGATCCCGTTCCTCGCGCTCCTCGGCGGGCTCGACATCCACGCCGCCGCGGCGACCGCGCTCTTCACCTTCCTCTTCACGGGGCTGCTCGGCACCTGGCTCTTCCAGCGCCGCGGATCGATTCGCTGGGGACTCGCCCTTCCGGTGTGCGCGAGCGCGGCGATCGCGGCATACCTCGGTTCCGCCGCCGCGGCGCACATCGAGCCGCGCCCGCTGGCCCTGATCATCGCCGGCATCATCGTCGTGGCGGGCATCTACATCCTGCGGTCCGCGCCGGAACGCGCGGTGGCGCGCGAGGGCACGAGCCCGGGCGACCGCAGGACGCTCATCGCGATCGGCGCCGCCTCGGGCTTCGGCTCGGGCCTGTCCGGGGCGGGCGGGCCCCTCTTCTCGGTGCCGATCATGGTGCTGCTGGGCTTCACCCCGCTCGCCGCCATCGGTGTCAGCCAGGTGCTGCAGATCATCGCGGCGGTGTTCGGATCGATCCCCGGCATGCAGGACGGACGGGTCCACTACGGCATCGCGGCGTGGGTCACGGGCTTCGAGCTTGCGGGCGTCGTGATCGGTGTCCGGCTAGCCCACGTGCTGAGTGCGGTGGTGCTGCGGCGCATGGCGGCCGTGCTCTGCATCGGCGTCGGGACGTTGATGATGGTGCGAGCCTGGTGAGTGACGCCCACGCCGAGCACCTCGCGACCCGCCGCCGCGCCGGCCTGTTCGACTTCTCGTTCATGGGGCTGCATGAGTTCACGGACATGCGCGACCTCGAGGCGCTGCAGAGCCGCGCCCTCGCGCGCGTGGCGCCCGGACGTATCGCGTACACGCTGCTGCTGGAGGAAGACGGGCGCGTCTTCAACGACGCGACCGTATGGCGGCATCCCGATGGACGCTGGTGGCTCTTCAGCGGTCGGCGCGGCGACGAGCGTTGGATCGCCGAACGCGCGCAGCCTCGGGTGCGCTCCGGCGAGCACGCGATCCTCGCCCTGCAGGGGCCTGCGAGCGGCGCGATCCTGGAGCGCGTGATCGGAGAGCCGGCCGTGCGGTCGCTGCGCTACTTCGCCTTCGCCGACTCGCGCATCTCGGACACCGCGGCGTGCATCGGCCGCATCGGCTACAGCGGCGAGCTGGGCTACGAAATCCTGGTCGGCGCGACCGCCGAAAAGGACGTGCGCCGCACGCTCCTCGATGCGGGCGCCGGGCTCGGCCTCGTCTCCTGCGGCTTTCCCGCCGCGAACAGCCTGCGCATCGAATCGGGGTACGTGCTTTTCGACCGCGAATTGTCGGGGCGCGAGCTTCCTGTCGAGCTGGGCCTCGCGCGGCTCGTCGAGCGTCGTCGGAGCGCGCCGGCGATCGCGTCGCAGCGGCGGCTCGTGGGCTTGCGGATCGAGCCCGCGCGCCAGCAGCTGCGGTCGCGGCCGTGGCTGCCCATGGCGCACGTGACGAGCGAATGCGACTCGCCGCTCTTCGAGCGAACGCTTGCCTTGGGCTTCGTCGCCGCGGAAGATGCGATCGCGGGCTCGCTGGTGGCGCTGCAGGACGGCCGCGCCGCGCGCGTGGCGCGCCTGCCGTTTTACGACCCCGCCCGCCGCTTGCCCCGCGCTACGCCGCTTTAGCCTGCAGGAAGCGCTCGGCGGAGGCGATGGTGTTGCACAGGAGCATCGTGACGGTCATCGGTCCCACGCCACCGGGCACCGGCGTGATGTATGACGCCTTCTGGCGCACGGCCTCGAACTCCACGTCCCCCAGCAGGCGGCCGTCGGGCAGGCGGTTGATGCCGACGTCGATCACCACGGCGCCGGTGCGGACCATGGGCGCCGTCACGAGGTTCGGCTGCCCCGCGGCGACCACGAGAATGTCGGCCGCGATGGTGAACTGCGCTAGGTCGCGCGTTTTCACGTGGCAGATAGCCACCGTCGCCTCGCGCTGCAGGAACATGAGCCCGAGCGGCTTGCCGACGATGTTGGAGGCCCCGACCACGGTCACGTTCTGCCCCGCGATCGGAATGCCGCTGCGATCGAGCAGGCACAGGACGCCATAGGGCGTGCACGGCGGGAACACCGTGCCACCCGCGACCAACCCGCCTACGTTGTACAAATGAAATCCGTCCACATCCTTGTCGGGCGAGACGGTCTCCAGCACCTTGCGCACCGAGATCTGCGGCGGCAGCGGCAGCTGCACCAGGATGCCGTGGCACGCCGGGTCGGCGTTGAGCGCCTGGATGCGCTCCAGCACCGCGCTCTCCGGCGTGTCGGCGGGATACAGGTACTTCTCCGAGTGGATGCCCATCTCGGCCGAGGCGCGCAGCTTGTTGGTCACGTAGACGCGGGAGGCCGCGTTGTCGCCCACCATGATCACGGCCAGCCCCGCAGGGGCGCCGTGCGCGTTCAGCCGGTCGGCGCGCGTCTTCCATTCGGCGCGTACCTCGCGCGCGATGGCGTTGCCGTCGATGATTTTCGCGGTCACCGCGGCGCGCCCGTGAGTCCCGCGATCGCGAACAGCAGCATGCTGGCACCCATGAAAGCGTATCCCGCGTAGTTCAGGTTGCGCGCGCCGCGCTCGTCCAGCGTGCCGCGCACACGCAGCATCGAGGCGAGCGCGGACAGCACGCCACCCAGCACCGCGAGGGCAATCACGACGCGACGGTCGAGCAGCGCTTCCATCAGGCCTTGCGCTCGCGCCTGAGGTAGGCGTCGACGAAGTCGGCGGCCGCCTTCGAGCCGCGCGAGAACGAGCGCATCGCCTCGGCGTGAAGGATCGAAAGCGCCTGCTTCTTGATGTCGTTGGCGCGATCGTTCTGCACGATGTCGGCCAACCGGCGCGGCCGCGGGAGGTCGACCTCGATCACCGCGCGCACCTGGGTCGGGATGTTGGACATCACCAGCAGGCGATCGGCGAGGAACACCGCCTCGTCGATGTCGGTGGTGACGAAGAAGTTGGTGCGCCGGTTCTCCTCGTAGAGCCGGGAGTAGTACTCCCACATCAGCTCCTTGGTCATGGCGTCCAGGCCGCGGAACGGCTCGTCCAGGATCATCACGCGCGGGTTGTTGATCATGGCGCGCGCGAGCTCCGCGCGGCGCTGCATGCCGCCCGAGAGCTGGCCAGGATACTTGTTGCGGAACTCCTGCAGCCCGACCTTGTTGAGGAGGAACTCGGCGAACGCGAGCGTCTCGCGCGTGAGCTCGCCGCGGGCGCGCGGCCCGTAGAGGATGTTGTTCCAGGTGGTCATCCAGGGGAAGAGCGCGGTCTCCTGGAAGAGCACCAGCAGCTCGCGGCTCGGGCCCGTGACGGGCTTGCCGTCCAGCTCGATGGCGCCCGTGGTCGGCTGCTCGAAACCCGCCAGCAGCCGGATCAGCGTGCTCTTGCCGCAGCCCGAGGGGCCGACCATCACCGTGAGCTTGCCGCGCTCGATGGTGAAGGCGCACTCGCGCACCACGTCCTTGTGGATCTGCCCCGCTCCGTAGGACTTGGAAACGCCCGTGACCTTGAGCTCGCCCGCCTCGATCTCGGGCGCCAGCACCTTGCCGTCAGTCTCCTTCATCAGCGCACCCGCAGCCATGGCGTCACGCGATATCCGATCGCCCGCAAGAGCTCGCTCGACGCGTAGCCCGCGATGCCGATGGAGATCATGCCCACGACGATCTGCTCGTAGGAGCCCCCCACGTAGGAGTTCCAGATGAAGAACCCGAGCCCGCCGCCGCTGCCGCCCATCTGGCTGCCGCCGCCCGAGATCATCTCCGCCGCCACCACCACCTCCCAGGTGATCCCCATGCCCACGGCCGAGCCCACCACGATCGAGGGCAGCGTCCCTGGCAGCACGATGCGCTTGAAGATGTCCCACTTGGAGGCGCCCATCGACTGCGCCGCCTGGAAATAGCGCCCGTCGATCGACTGGGCCCCGCCGACCACGTTGATCACGATGGTGTAGAAGGCGCCCAGGAAGGTGATGAACATGATCGCCAGCTCCTGCGTCGGCCAGAAGATGATCGACGCGGGCACCCAGGCGAGCGGCGGGATGGGCCGCAGCGCCTCGAATACCGGGAAGTTGATGCCGTGCGCGGTGCGGCTCACCGCCAGCATGAGCCCGTACGGGATGCCGATCAGCATCGCCGCGACGAACCCGCCCAGCACGCGCTGGAAGCTCATGTACCAGCTCTGCCAGTAACCGGCCTGGCCGATCACCGCCATCCAGGCCTGGAACACGGCGGAGGGGGCGGGCACCGAGCCGATCCACGGCAGGTATGTCTTCTTGAACCCCGCGGCGCCGAGGAGCTCGCGCACCGGGGCGAACGCATCCCACGCCAGCCAAACCTTGGAGCGCGAGCCGATCTCCCACAGCACCAGGAACACCAGGATCGAGATCAGGCCGCGCCAGATCACGCGGCCCGAGAGACGTCGCGCGCGCGCCATCAGCCCTCCTTCTCGCCGGCCTGGAAGGCCTTGCGCGCCTCTTCGTGCACCGCCTCGCTGGTCTCCTGCATGAGCTCGCGGAAACGCTTCGAGGTGAGCACGCCGTAGTCGCGCGGATGCGGGATGTCCACGGTGAGCAGCTTCTTCGGCTTGCACGGCCTCGTGGTCATGATGGCGACGCGGTGGCCGAGGAAGATCGCCTCCTCGAGGTCGTGCGTGATGAAGAAGATGGTCACCTTGTTCTTGTAGTAGATCTCGAGCAACGCCTCGTGCATCACGCTCTTGGTGAGCGAGTCGAGCGCGCGGTAGGGCTCGTCCAGCAGCAGCACCTTGGGGTCGTTCATCAGGGCGCGCACGATCTCCACGCGCCGGCGCATCCCCGAGGACACCTCGCCCGGGTAGTTGTGCTCCACCCCGGCGAGACCTGCGTCGGCCATCATCGCGCGCCCGCGGTCGAGCGCCTCCCCCTTCTGCATCCTCCCCTGCATTACCGGACCGAAGATCACGTTCTCCAGATTGGTCTTCCACGGGAAGAGCGCCCCGTTCTGAAACACCACGATGCGGTCAGGGCCCGGCTCGGCCTTCGGCACCTGGGTGGAGCACAGGACTTCGCCATCGAGGAGTATCCGCCCCGAGGTGATCTCGTGGAACCCGGCGATGGCGTTGAGCAGCGTGGTCTTCCCGCAACCCGACGGTCCGACGATCATGCAGATCTCGCCCGCGGGGATCTCGAGGCTGCAGTGGTCGACCGCCATCACCGCGGCCCCGTCGGGGTCGTAGACCTTCACCACGTCGTCGATCACGATGTGGCCGCGGGTCCTGGCGGCGTGCTGCGGCTGGGTCATCTCCATCGGCATCAGTTCGCGGACAACGCGAGCTCGCGCACGCGCCACTGCATCAGGTAGTCGCCCGCCAGGCGCACGAGCGCGCTGGTCGCGTAGCCGACCAGACCCAGGGTCACCATGCCGATGATGATCGTGGGGTAGCGCACCATCACGTACGAGGTGTTGATCACGTAGCCCAGGCCGAACTGGCCCGAGACCATCTCGGCGGCCACGAGCGAGAACCAGCACACGCCGATCGAGATCTGCAGGCCGGTGAAGATGAAGGGCAGCGCGCCGGGGATGATCACGTGGCGGAAGACCTGCCAGCGCTTCGCGCCCAGGCAGTTCGCGGCGCGCACGTAGGACTCGTCGATCGACTGCACGCCCAGCATCGTGTTGAGCGCCGTGGCGAAGAACGAGGCGAGGAAGGCGAGGAAGATCACCGCCGATTCGGTGGCGATGAACATCACGATGGCGAGCGGCACCCACGCGAGGATCGGGATCGGCCGCAGCGTCTCGAAGACCGGGAACACGTACTCCTTGAACTTGCCCGACCATCCCATCAGCAGGCCCAGCGGCACGCCGAGGGCGGTGGCGAGGAAGAATGCCTGCGTCACGCGCCAGATCGAGACCCAGATGTGCTGGTAGTACTCGGGTATGTAGACCGACAGCCCGTAGGTGGGGTTGGGGGAGAGCCATTCCTTCACCACCGTGGTGAGCCCGGGCATGTCCTTGAAGCGGGGAAGGCGCAACACCTCGACGGCGAGGTACCAGGTGCCGAGGAAGAGCGCGAAGCCGATCAGCATCAGGTAGGGCCGCGGGCTCTTCAGCCACAGCGAGATGCGGTACATCGTGAGGCTGAGACGCGACATCTCCTCGGTGAGCGGCGCTCCCGACAGGCGGCGCACCTGCACGAGCAGCGACGGCACGGTGAATTCCTGCTGGATCATGCGGCCGAACCGGTCCATCGCTGCCTTGCCTTCGACCGGCTCCGATTCGAGGAGCTTCACCAGCTCCTCGGTCGGGATGCGCAGCAGCACGCTCGGCTCGGTGGCGTTGGCCGTGGCGAGGTGGCCGGTCCGACCGAGCAGGAGCCCCGCCCATCCGAACACGCCGCCGCGGCCGATCCGCTTCATCGCCTCGCGCGCGCCCACTTCGCGCTTGAACACGTGGTCGATCCGCCCCGAGGCCACCACGTAGATGGAGTCGGCCGGCTCGCCCGCCGCGTACACCCGCTCGCCGGGGCCGAGGCGGACGGTGCGCCCGATCGCCGCGATGCGCTCGAGCAGCCCCTGCGACACATCGCGGAAGGGGGCTGCCTCACGCAGCGCGGCGTAGGCCTCGTTCGCCTCGTGCGTACGCACCTCCATCAGCTGGCCTTCGGCGCCTGCGAGTCAGGCTGGCCCTTGACCTCGCCCAGGGGCGCCTTCAGCTTGCGCTCCTTGAGGATCTCCTCGGTCCACTTGGAATCGATCGCCTCGGGCCGGATCTTGTCGACGTTGATGCTCTTCACCGAGTGCAGGAACGTCGCGGCGCGGGAGATCAGCTCGCGCGTCTCGGGGGTGAAGGTGTAGTGCAGGTAGTTCCTCACCGGGTTGCCGCCCGCGGCCGGATCGTAGGTGCCGTAGAGCGAGTACCAGAGCACGCGCTCGGGGAAACCCGTGGTCTGCTCCTTAGCCATGCTGATGACCTCGCCCGAGTTCCTGGGATCGGCCAGGAAGAGCTGCGCGTCCAGCTCGGCGTTGAGCCACGCCTTCACGACGTCTGGCCGTGCCTGCATCAGGTCGTAGCGCATGGCGAGGAATCCGCCGTCGTTCTCCTGCACGCTCGCCCCCGAGGCGACGCGCCGCGCGAGCCCTTCCTGAACCAGCCGCGAGGCGGTCGGCTCCCAGATCACCGCCGCGTCGATCTTGCCGGCGCGGAAGTTGGAGGTGATCACCTCGATGTTCTGGTTGAGGTACTCCTTCGGGGTCACGTTCAGCTTCTTGAACGTGGCCTGCGCGTAGCGGTCGGTGCAGGAGCCCTTCGGGACCGCGACCGTCTTGCCGTCGAGCCACTTGATCGCCGCGGTGGCGTCGGCGAACTTGGGAGCGTCGTTGCGGGCGAGGAAGATGTTGCACTGGTCGAATCCCAGGCCGAGGTTCGCCACCAGCCGGATGTCGGCCACCTCGGTCTTGGTGGTGGACACGATCGCCGGCATGTCGCCCATGTAGCCGATGTGCTGCTTGCCGGCGAGCATGTTGTTGACGATGATCGCGCCCTGCAGGCCGATCTGGAACTCGATCTCCGAGCCCTTCGGCAGGTACTTCTCGTAGAACTTCTTCCCGCGCATCACCAGCCCGGACCACGACTGGGTGTAGTAGGGCTGGTATCCCACCACCAGCTTCACCGGCTCGCCGGGCTTGCCGTACTGCGCCGCCGCCGGCAGCGCGACGACCGCGCCCAGCAACACCGCTACCGCCGCGGCTGCGAATTGCCTCCTGTGCATGATGGCCTCCTCCTTGTTGGGTTTTGTCGCAATGAAACGTGGACCTGCCCTATCCCGAACCCCGCAACGCCAGGTACCGCGCGATCAGCCCCGAGAGCCGGCGCATCACGGTGAAGCCGGCAGACGGATCGCTTTCGAGCACACCGATCGCCGCCTTGCCGTTGAGGCGCAGCAGCGTCGAGGCTTCCAGGCAGCGCGCCCCCGCGATCCTCTGCGGGTAACCGTCGAGCAGCGCCGCCCATCCGAACGTCTCGCCCATCTTTAGCATGAATCCATCGGGGGCCGCCCCCTCGCCGCGCCCGATCGTGAACTCGACCCGCCCGGCATCGAGCACGTAGATGTCCTCGGCCGCATCGCCCGGACTGTAGAGCACGTCGCCCGCCGGGTGCGATTCGGTGCGCGCGAGCGCCGCGAGCTTCGCCAGCGTGTCGGCCGCGAGGCCGCGGAAGAGCTCCCCCACGTCGAGCGCCGAGGGTTGCGGACCCAGCACCAGCGCATCGCCCTCCACGGCGATCGGATAACTCTGCAGCGGGGCCTCGGCGAGCCCGATGGGCGCCCCGGTGCGGATGTCCCATTGCCACAGGTGCATGTGGCAGGTGAGCACGGAGCCGTCGTAGAGCCCTTCGCACAACGCGACGTCCTGGTGCGGGCATTGCGCCTGGTAGCCGAAGAACGCGCCGCCGGCGTTGGCCACGAGCAGCTTCAAGCCCCCCTCGGCCTCGACCTCCTTCAGGCTGTTCTGCGGCACATCCGCGACGCGGCATACGAACCTTTTCGTCATCAGCTGAATTTGTCGTAGCGGATGTTGTCCGCGGTGAGCTTGCCTTCGAGCAGCAGCAGGCGCAACGCCGCATCCACCGCGGGCGGCGGGCCGGCAACGTACGCCCGGATGTTCTGGTACTGCCCCTTCAACGCGCGGCCGGCCACCTCGTGGACAAAGCCCTGGTCGAAGGCGAGCTGCGCCCAGCGCGCCTTCGCCTCCGCCGGCACCGCCTCGTCGGAGAAGGCGACCGTGATCGAAAGGCGCTCGGGCGCGCGCGCGCGCAACGCCGAGAGCTCTTCCAGGAAAAACGCATCGGAGAGCTTCCGCACGCCGAAGAAGAGCCAGCCGCGGTGGGCATCGAAATAGCCCTCGCCCACGGCGCGCGCGAGGATCGACATCATTCCGGCGATGCCCGAACCGCCGGCGATGCAGACGAGGTCGTTGGCGATTCCGGGCTGGAAGGTCGCCTTGCCGAGCGGGCCGAACACGCGCAGCTCCGCGCCGTCTTTCGCCGTGCCGAAGAGCCATTCCGAGAACCCGCCGCCGGGCTTTTTCTTGGCGACGAAGCGCAGCCGCCTGGCGCCGCGCTCGTAGTTGACCATCGAATAGGCGCGGTGGCCCTGGACGCCGGGCGCCGCGAGCACCATGAACTGGCCCGCCTCGAAGTCGCACGGGCGGTCGAGCTCGACGTCGAAGGCCATCACGTCGTGCACCAGCAACGCCGGATCCCGCAGGCGGCCCGAGCCGGCGGCCGCGCGGCAGGCGCCGGGCTCGAACGGCTTGACGAACTTGGCCACCTCGAGCGTGAGGTCGCCCTCGGCCACGCACTGGCACATGAGGTACTCGCCCTGCCCGGGCTTTACGTACTTGCGCCCCGGGGCCTCCGGCCATCCATCGTGCAGGCTGCCCTCGACGAGTTTCGCCTTGCAGGTGCCGCAGGTGCCGGTGGCGCACTCATACGGCAGGTCGATGCCGGCGGCGAGTCCGGCATAGAGCACCGCCTCTCCGGGCGCGGCATCGTACTGGAAGCCGCGATTGCGCGCGTTGATCCGGATGCGCATCAAAAGGGAATGTGGTAGCCGTAGCCCAGCAGCCGTGTGTCGAGCTTCACCACGCGCTTGGCGAGCCGCGGCTGCGCGCCGTCGAGTTTCACCGTGTCGTGCAAGCGCCCGACGGCGAACAGCTCGCTCGCGCCGCCGTCGAGCTGCGTGCGGAACACCTGCAGCGCCGAGACCACCGTCGCCGCGACTCCATCGCCGCCGACGTCGACGGTGTACACCGTCGCGTGCCGCGTAAGCGGCGAATGGTCGCTGTTGTGGCGCGGCAGGTTGGTGAGCAGCGTGTCCATCCCTTTCCTGTCGTGGTCGAGCCAGACCATGTCCTTGCGGATCTCCGGGCTGTAGGTCGTGATGGTGTAGCGGAAGTCGTCCTCGCAAAGAGTGAGGAAGGCCTTCCAGTCGCGATCGTCCAGCGCGAGGCAGGTGCGGTAGACGAGCTCCTCGATCGCCTGCCGCCTCTCCAGGTTCGCCATGCCGCTCTCCTCAGGCGACCGCGCGGATCGGCTCGGGCTTGCCGTCGCGGAACGGGTCGTGGGCCGCGCGGCCCATGCGCCGCGCCCACTCCGTGTAGTAGTGGCGCATGCCGATCTCGTCGTGGATGGTGCTGTTCTCCTCGCGCCCCTGGATGATCCAGCGCGCGTCGCTGCCCGGGCGCAGCGCTCGTCCCTGGCCGTGCACGGCCAGCAGGTCCTCGTGCAGGTTGCGGCCGAACGGCCCCCAGATCATGTTGTGATCGAAGATGCGCTCGGCGCGCTGCTCCGGCGTGTCGCTCTTGAGCCCCAGGCCGCGAAACTCGATCAGCACCTCGTTGGGCCCGAGCGGGATCGCGGTATCCATGCGCAGCACCGAGGTTCGCAGGTTGTACGTCATGCCGGGGAAGACGTCGACCATGTACCAGCCGCCGGTCGCCAGGCCCGGCCAGCCGACCGCGCGCTCCTTCGAGCCCTCGTACTTGTCGTACTTGATCTGCATCGAGCCCACAGTGGCGTGGCCGTTGGGGAAACCCGTGTATTTCCGCTCAAAATAGCCCGGCTGCATCATGCCGGTGATGCGATTGAAGTAGTGCAGGTAGTCGTGGTAGAACTCGCTATTCGTGTCGTGCCACAGCTTGAAGTTGGTGCGCACGTGGGCCTTGTGGAAGTGGAACACTTCCAGCGGCTCCTCCAGGAATGGCGCGAGGATGTCCATGGCGCCGCCCAGGAACTCGGTCAGCGACGGCGCGTCGTCGGCAATGTTGACCCAGACGAAGCCACCGAAGCCCACCTCGCAGCGCACCTCACGCAGCGACGCGTCCTCCTTGCAGAACCGGTCCTGGTAGCCCGGCTCGGCGCGCGAGATGTCGATGCAGGCACCGCGCGTGTCGAACGACCACTGATGGAAGATGCACGTCACGCGCTTGGCGTTGCCCGCGGGATCGTAAAGCAGCGTGTTGCCGCGGTGCGGGCAGATGTTGTAGAAGGCCCGCACCTTGTTGTCGTCGCCGCGCACGGCGATCAGCGGCACTCCCGCCGGGTGGGTGAACAAGCGGTAGTCGAACGCCGCGGAGATCTCGGACTCGTGGCAGGCGATGACCCAGACGGGCCGGAAGAGCTTGTCCTTTTCCTCCTCGTAGATCTGCGCGTCGGAATAGATCCGCGCGTCCACGTAGTGCGTCGTCGGGAAGTTGGGCCTGGCCTGCCA
>JBKJTM010000191.1:0-3924 GCA_046590805.1 Usitatibacter sp. | reverse complement strand
GTTGCGCACGCCCCGGGCGTAGACCTCGCGCTTGGACCCGTCGAAGGCGTTCATGCGCACGATGCCGCCGATGCCCACCTGGTTGTAGAGCGCGAGCTTGTCGCGCGGCGGCACGTTGTGCGGCTGGCCGAGCGAGATGTACAGCATGCCGTCCTTGCCGATGCGGCAGACGCGCGCGCCGTGGTTGTACGACTCTTCCTCCACCGGGATCAGCTTGCCCTGCGGCACCACCTCGATCACGGCGACGTCGGGGCCCTCGTAGAAGAACTCCGCGGCCGGGAAGTTGAGGACCCGGTTGTGCTCCGCCACGATGAGGAACCCGTCTCGCGTCCAGCACACCCCGTTGGGCACGCTGAAGCGCAGCGATGGGGCGAAGGACTTCACCTCGTCGGCGGTGCCGTCGCTGTTGCGGTCGGTCACCGCCCACACGGTCGTCTTGCGCGTGCCCACGAAGAGCATGTTCGTCGAGGGCGCCACCGCCATGTGCCGCGCGTCGGGCACCACCGCATAGAGGTCGATGCGAAATCCCGGCGGCAGCTTCACGCGCTTCAGGTTCTCGCGGAGGGCATCGGCGTTGGCGCCCGCTTGCGGCACCGGCGGGATGTTGAGATCCGTGCCGGAAACCTTCATCTGCTTCAGCTTTTCGATGTTGGAGGGCTGGCCGAGGGCCGGGAGGGCCAGGGCAAGCAACACCGCGCAGCAGCCCCCGAGAAAGCGGTTCTTCATGGTTGTTCTCCACGGAAGGGAAAATCCCCGCGCCAAGCCTACGCCCGGTGGCCCCGCGGCGGCAAACCGGCTCATCTGCCGCTCGGGGATGCACGCGGGACGTGAGAGGAAAGGCCCTCTCCAGGATCGCCGGGATGAATCCGGCGCCGATACCCCTGGCTCGGGTGGGGCGAGGGGGTGCCGAAGAGGTAGCGCTTGAAATCTCGCCCGGCCGCCCCGATCTTCCCGGCGGGCCCCCATTCTCCGAAACGCCATGACCACGACCGCCAAAGAAACCCTCGGCTTCCAGGCCGAGGTGAAGCAGCTCCTCGACCTGATGATCCACTCCCTGTACAGCAACAAGGAGATCTTCCTGCGGGAGCTCGTCTCCAACGCCTCCGACGCCGCCGACAAGCTGCGTTTCGAGGCGCTGGCCGACAATGCCCTCTACGAAAGCGACCCGGATCTCGCGATCCGCGTGGCCATCGACAAGGAGGCGCGCACCGTCACCATCTCGGATAACGGCATCGGCATGTCGCGCGATGAGGTGATCGCGAACATCGGCACCATCGCGCGCTCCGGCACGCGGGAATTCTTCAAAAGCCTCACCGGCGACCAGGCGAAGGACGCGCGCCTCATCGGCCAGTTCGGCGTCGGCTTCTACTCTTCGTTCATCGTCGCCGACCGCGTGACCCTGGTCACCCGCCGCGCCGGCAAGGCGGCGACCGATGCGGTGCGCTGGGAATGCGACATGGGGGAGGGCAAGGGCGGCGAGTACACCCTCGAGCCCGCCGAGAAAGCCACCCGTGGAACGGACGTGACGCTCCATCTCCGAGAGGGTGCGGACGAGTTCCTCGACGAGTTCCGAATCAAGCACCTGATCAAGCGCTATTCCGACCACATCGCGATCCCGATCCGGATCGGCGAGGAGACCGTCAACCAGGCGAGCGCGCTGTGGGTGCGGCCCAGGTCCGAAGTCACGCCGGATCAATACATCGAGTTCTACAAGCACGTCGGCCACGACATCGAGCCCCCGCTTGCCTGGACGCACAACCGCGTCGAGGGGCGGCAGGAATACACGCAGCTTCTCTACGTCCCCGCCCGCGCGCCCTTCGACCTCTGGGACCGCGAGCATCGCCATGGACTCAAGCTCTATGTGCGCCGCGTGTTCATCATGGACGACGCGGAGCACCTGCTGCCCGCGTACCTGCGCTTCGTGCGCGGCGTGGTCGATGCCAACGACCTGCCGCTCAACGTCTCGCGCGAGATCCTGCAGAAGAGCCGCGACATCGACGCCATCCGCGCCGGCTGCACCAGGCGCGTGCTCGATCTCCTCGACGACCTGGCCGAGAACCAGAAGGAGAAGTACGAGACCTTCTGGAAGGAGTTCGGCCGCGTCCTGAAGGAAGGGCTCGCGGAGGATCGCGGCAATGCCGGGCGGATCGCAAAGCTGCTGCGCTTCTCCTCGACCCACGACGATTCCGAGGAGCAGGCGGTCTCCCTCGCCGACTACATCGGCCGCATGAAGGAAGGCCAGGGCAGGATCTACTACGTGACCGCGGAGACCTTCCGCGCCGCGAAGAACAGCCCCCACCTCGAGATCTTCAGGAAGCGCGGCATCGAGGTGCTGCTGCTTTCCGAGCGCATCGACGAGTGGCTGGTGGCGAACCTGCACGAGCATGAAGGCAAGGAGCTCGCGTCGGTCGCGCGCGGCGAGCTCGACCTCGGCAAGCTGGGCGAGGAGGCCGAGAGCGACAAGAAGGTGCAGGAACTCAGGAGCGGCGCCTTCGGCCCGGTCGCGCAAAAGATGAAAGAGGTGCTGGGGGAGAAGGTGAAGGACGTGCGGATTTCGACGCGCCTCACGCAGTCACCTTCCTGCCTGGTGGCCGACGAGCACGACATGGGAGGAAACCTGGCGCGAATCCTCAAGGCCGCCGGGCAGAAGGCGCCTTCATCCACGCCGATCCTCGAGATCAATGCCGACCACCCGATCGTCGCCCGCCTCAGGCCCGAGGACGAGCGCTTCGCCGACTGGGCGAGCCTTCTCTACGACCAGGCGCTATTGGCGGAAGGCGGCCAGCTCGAGGATCCGGCGGACTTCGTGCGCCGGACCAACGAGCTCATGTTCACGACGCCGACAGCTGCGCGCTGATGCCCTTGCTGAGGTTCTGGATCCAGCCGTTGTAATTCTTGTGGATGGTGCCGTCCGGGCCGGCATCCAGGTTGGTGCTGTTCTTGTAAGTGATGCTGTACGCCTTGGGCGAGTAAGGGATCTCGATCTCGGCGGTGTGCTTGCGCACCGCGAGGTTCGCCGTGAGCGTGCCCGAACCGGTCTCCTTCATGACCCAGCCGAGCGCCGCGCCGGCGCGGATGATCGCCGCCTTGACCTGGTCCCTGCTGAGTGCCTTGCCGGATGCGCTCGTCACGGGCGCATCGCTGACGTTCAGGACCGGGTCGCAGCGCATGCAGCCGGCGTGCGTGGCGATCGAGGCGGTAAGGAGCATTGCGGCGGCAAGGGCGGGCAGGATTCGCATGGCGGGATTCTCTTGTGGTTGTGGACGCGCGCCGATTCTAACTCTCATCGAACCCCCGCGCTCGAGCCGCGTGCGCAGCAGCTCGTGCCGCGGCTCAGCTCCCGGGCGCGCGCGGGTCGAAGGCCAGCTCGCGCGCCATCGTTTCGTAGATCTCGCGTGCCTTGGGCGTATCCGCCGGTGGCGCCACGATCTGCAGGTCGAGGTAAAGGTCTCCCGGCGTGGCCGACGGGATGCCCTTGCCGCGGACCCGCATCTGCCGCCCGCTCTGCGCGCCGGCCGGGATGCGCACCTCGAGGGTCGCGCCCGGCGTCTTCACCGGCACCACCGCGCCGAGCGCCGCTTCCCACGGGGCGATCGGTAGCCGCACGTGCAGGTCGCGGCCGTCGACGCGATATCGGTCGCTCCGGTTGAAGGCCACTTCCAGCAGCAGGTCGCCCGCCTGGGCGCCGCCGATCCCGGGGCTGCCCTGGCCTGCGAGCCGGATCATCTGGCCCGCGCTCACGCCCTTGGGAATCTTCACGTCGAGGGTGCGGGTTTCCAGCCGCACGCGGCCCTGGCCGTCCTCCTTCGGCACGCGGAGCGCGAGCTGCCGCGCGGCCCCGTTGAAGGCATCTTCGACGTCCAGCAGCACCTTGGCATGGTGATCCTGACCGCGCGCCTGGAATTTGGCGCCGCCGCCCGGCCG
>JBKJTM010000165.1:0-2992 GCA_046590805.1 Usitatibacter sp. | reverse complement strand
GCGAGAGCGTTCCGTCGAAGTCGTAGACGAGCGCGATGGTGTTCTGGAAGAAACTTTTGCCCACTGCCTGTGCCCAATCGACGGTTCCTTCATTCTACTGTGATATGAATCGGTGACATGAACGCGAGCTTCCTTCCATCGCTGCCGCTCGAGCTCAGCTATCCGTTGCTCTTCGGCGTGCTTCTGGTCGCGGGGATGATGGGCGGCGAGCTCGCGCGCCTGGTGCGCCTGCCGCGCATCCTGGGCTACGTGGTGGTGGGCTTCGTGATCGCGCCGATGGGCGAAGCGATGGGCATGAAGAGGCTGATCGACGAGGCGCGCATCTTCGTCGACCTCGCGCTCGGCCTGGTGCTCTTCGAGCTGGGGCGGCGCATGGACCTTCGCTGGATGAAGCGCGACTGGTCGCTCGCCGCCACCGGCATCGTGGAGAGCGTGCTCACGTTCGGCGCGGTGTTCTCGGTGCTCCTCCTCTTCGACGTGGAGGCGGTGAAGGCGGGCCTGGCGGCGGCGATGGCGATGACCACCGCGCCCACGGTGCTCCTCTTCATGGCGCACGAGGCGCGCGCGGAAGGGCAGGTGACCGAGCGCGCGATCAACCTCGCAGCGCTGAACGGGCTGCTGGCCTCGATCGTCGCCACCATCATGCTCGGCTCCGCGCACTTCGAGCGCAACCTCGACATCGAGCGCGCGGTATTCATGCCGCTCTACCTCCTCGTCGGCTCGCTCGCGCTGGGCGGGCTGATGGCGGGCCTCGCGCGGGTGATCGCGCGCGCGGTCGAGCGCAGCTCCGACGTTCACTTCACCCTCATTCTCGGGCTGGTGGCCGCGGCGGTCGGCATCGCCTCGCTGCTGCGCCTGCCGGTGATCCTGGCGCTGCTCGCCTTCGGGCTCTTCGCGCGCAACACCGAGCGCGGCTACGATCTCCTCGCGGTGAGCCTCGCTCCCGTGGGTCGGCTCCTCTACATCGTGCTCTTCGTGATCACGGGCGCGAGCCTGCCGCTCGGGGTGCTGGGCGAGGCGGGGCTGGTCGCGGTGGCCTTCGTGGTGGCGCGCGCGGCGGGCAAGTTCCTCGGCGTGTTCGCGGTCGCCCCGCTCGGCGGGCTCTCGTTCCGGCAGGCGACCGGCCTCGGGCTTGCGCTGATGCCGATGTCGACGCTCGCGCTCCTCATGTACACCGACGTGACCCGCTTCTATCCGGCGTTCGGCGCGGAGCTCGGCGTCACCTTCCTCACGGCGCTGATCCTGATGGAGATCGTGGGGCCGGTCGCGGTGCAGGTGGGGTTCCGGATCGCCGGCGAGAGCATGCCGGACGCGACCGGCGCGCACAAGCCGCTATCGCCCTCGCGCGCCCCGCCGCCCTGATGCCGCTCGAATTCAACCGCTCCGAGGCGCTCACCTTCGGCATCGAGCTCGAGCTGATGGTGCTCAACACGCACAATTACGACCTGTCGCGGGGAGCGGCCGACATCCTGCCGCGGCTCGCGAAGATGAAGCTGCCGGGCGAGGTGAAGCCCGAGATCACCGAGAGCATGATCGAGATCAACTCGGCAGTGAGCCGCAAGTACTCCGAGCTGCTGGCGCAGATGATCGTCATCCGCGACGCGATCGTGGCGACGGCCGAGCGCCTGAACCTCGCCGTCTCGGGCGGAGGCTCGCATCCCTTCCACCGCTGGAACGAGCGGCGCATCTATCCCGCGGAGCGCTTCCGCCACGTCTCGAGCCTCTACGGTTACCTCGCCAAGCAGTTCACGGTGTTCGGGCAGCACATCCACATCGGCGTGGAGAACGGCGACGACGCGGTGTACCTCACGCATCGCCTCGCGCAGTTCATTCCGCACTTCATCGCGCTGTCGGCCTCGTCGCCGTTCTTCCAGGGGGAGGACACGTCGTTCGAGACCTCGCGGCTGCACGCGGTGTCGGCCTTCCCGCTCTCGGGCCACATGCCGGAGGTGGAGAGCTGGGCGGAGTTCAACGTGTTCTTCGACGAGATGGCGGGCTACGGCATCGTCGAGAGCATGAAGGACTTCTACTGGGACATCCGGCCGAAGCCCGAGTACGGCACGATCGAGATCCGCATCTGCGATACGCCGCTCAATGTCGAGGTCGCCGCGCAGCTGGCGGCTTACGCGCAGACCCTGGCCGCCGACCTGCTGCGCAACCGCCGTACCGAGCCGATCGCCCCGATCTACCGCGTCTACGGCTACAACCGCTTCCAGGCGTGCCGTTTCGGCTTCGACGCGACGCTGGTCTATCCCTACAGCCGCGGGCAGGAGCGCCTGCGCGAGGATCTGCTGAAGACCCTCGAGCGGATCTCGCCCATCGGCCGCGAGCTGGGCACCAGCTCCGCGCTGGAGGCGCTCGAGCGCCGCGCCGCCGATGAGCGCAACGGCGCCTCCTGGATGCGCCAGTGCTTCGCCGCCAACCGCTCCCTGGCGGACGTTGTCCGCATGGGGTCCGACTGCTGGTCGCAGGAACCCCGATAAAGCGATGGTGTCGGAGTCGATTTTTTAATTGGTGTCTGACACCAATTATTTAAGATCGGCTCCGACACTGCCTGGCCAGACGGACATTCTCGAACAGCCCCGGTGATCAGGTGAGGGTGTAGTCGCACGTCGCCCACTCGAAATACTCCCTGAGAGAGCCGACGATCGCCTGGTGGGCGGGATGTTTCATGTAGTCGTCAAGCGCCCGCGCGTCGTCGAAGCTCGACTCGAGAACGCAGAGCCAGGAGCTTGCACGGTCGAGCTCGTTGCGGGTGAGTTTCCAGCCGCGCACGAGATCGATCTCGCGGTCGAGGTGCTGCAGCCGCGCGAAGAACGCGGCTTCGATTTCGGTGTTCATTCCGATGCCGGGCTTGCGGCGAAACATGACGATGTGCTTGAGCATGTTGTAGTCACCTCGAAGGTCAGCCAAACGGGAGGCCGACGTAGTTTTCCGCCAGGCTGGTCGCGGCCGCGGCGGAGCCGGTGACGTAGTCGAGCTCCGCGATCTG
>JBKJTM010000538.1:0-5609 GCA_046590805.1 Usitatibacter sp. | reverse complement strand
GCGAGCACGTTCATCGGTCCAGAGTAGATGGCGCCGGTGGGACAAATTTCCTCGCATGCGCGCGGCATGTCCAGGGGACGTTCCTTGCCCGGCGTCTGGCAGAAGTTGCACTTCTCCATCTTGCCCGCGACGGCGGAGAGCTGCGGCGCGCCGAATGGGCAGGCCCACGCGCAGAAGCCGCAGCCGATGCACTTGTTCTGGTCGACGGTGACGATGCCGTTTTCGGCGCTCTTGGTGATCGCCGCCACCGGGCACGCGGTTTTGCACGGCGCGTCGCCGCAGTGCATGCAGGCCATCGATACGTTCATCGCCTTCACCGCGGGGTAGACGCCGGTCTCGATCTTCACCACCTCGCGCCAGCGCGGGCCGATCTCCACCTCGTTCCAGGTCTTGCACGCGATCTCGCACGCGTGGCACTTCACGCAGCGCTCGTGGTCGAAATAAAAGCCGTGTTGCATGTTGTCTCCCAAGTCCGCATTGGGTCCCCGCCTACGCGGGGACGACAATCCTATGCCGGGCGCACGCGCACCTTGCACTCGTTGTAGCAGTTCGCCCCGGTGATCGGGCTGGTGTAGGTGTCCATGAGATTGTTGGAGTGCGCGCCCTTGCCCTTGGCGATAGCGCCCATGGCCCAATGGCCGAAGCCGTGGCCGTGGCGCACGCTCACGCAGCCGGGCACCAGACCCTCGACCACCTTCGCCCTGATGCGGATGTTGTCCTTCGGCGACTCGAGGATCACGTAGCTGTTGTCGACGATGCCGTACTTGCCCGCGTCGATGCGGTTGATCTCGACCCAGTTCTCGCCGCAGATCTCCATCAGCAACGGATTGTTCTGCGTGACGATGTTGCAGTGCATGCTGAGCTTGGAGTGGGTGAGCTGTAGCGGGAACTCGGCGTCGGGCTTGACGCTGCGCTCGGTGTAGATTGGATACGGGTCGAACCCCGCGTCGGCGTAGGCCTGGGAGCGGATCTCCACCTTCTTCGAGGGGGTGGCGAGCCCCTCGGGCACGCGGTTGTAGCGCACGGGTCCGGCCCAGAAGCCCTTCTGCTTCAGCTCCGCGAGCGACATGGGGATGTCCTTCATCATCAGCTCGCCCCAGTCCTCCCACTTCTCGTATGGGAAGTGCTCGGCCCACCCCATCTTCGCCGCCAGACCCTTCACGATCTCGTAGAGCGGCTTGGATTCCCCCACCGGCGGCACCGCCGGCTGGCACAGGATCACCTCGGGACCGAGCCACATGCCGTTACGGATCTCGGCGTGCTCGTAGAAGGAGGTCTCGGGCAGCACGATATCGCACTCGAGCGCGGTTTCGCTCATGAAGATCTCGATGGCGACGCCGAGCTCCAGGTGCCGGAACATCTCCTGCACGCGGTCGCGGTTGGGGTCGCTCATCACCGGGTTGGTCGATTGCACGAACAGGCCCTTCACCGGATAGGGATTGCCGTCGATGACGGCATCGGGCAGGCGCGAGTTCGGCAGGTCCGGCGCGAGGGGATATCCCATCGCGATATGCAATGGCGGCTTGGTGGGCCTGGTCTTGGCCGAATCGGGGATGTTCACCGGAGCCGCGAGCGGCGCCCAGTCCTTGAGGTTCAGGTTGCCGGGCTTGTCGACCTCGCCGCAGATGGCGTCGAGGATGTAGCAGGCGCGCCCCGCGTCGGCGCCGTTGGTGTAAAAGCCCGAGCCCTTGAAGATCGCCGACATCGACGGCTTGGTGGTGGCGAACTCGCGCGCGAGGCGCGTGATGGTCTCGGCCTTGACGCCGCAGATCGGCTCGGCCCAGGCGGGGGTGTAGCCGTGGGCGGCGAGGTGCTCGCGGAAGCCGTCGAAGCCTTCGCACCAGCGGCTGGTGAAATCGCGGTCGTGCAGGCCTTCTTCGATGATCACGCTGCACATCGCGAGCGCCATGGCGCCGTCGGTTCCCGGGTTGATCGGGATCCACTCGTCGGCCTTCTGCGCGGTCTCGGTGAAGTTCGGGTCGACAACGACGAGCTTGCAGCCGCGCTTCTTCGCGTCGATCAGCGCGCGGCTTTCCCACAGCCCCTGGTTGGCGCCCAGGTTGTTCATGCCCCACAGGATCACGTAGCGCGAGTTGGCGAAGTCGTGCATCGGGAAGACGTGGCCGAAGAGCGTGAGGCACGCCGAGCGCCGGTCCTGCTCGCACCCCGAGGTGTGCGCGTAGTTGTTGGGCGAGCCGTAGAGGTCGCCGAGGAAGTGGCGGAAGAAGACCGTGTTGGGGTCGTGGTGGCAGGTGTACGCGACCGCCTCGGGCCCCCACTTGTCGCGGATCAGCTTCAGCTTGTCGGCGATGAAGGTGAACGCCTCGTCCCACGAAATGCGCTTGAACTGCCCCGGCTGGCCCTTCGGATTGGTGCGCAGCATCGGGTACTTGAGGCGGTCGGGGTCGCGTGTGAGGTACGAGCTCGCCATGCCCTTGGCGCAGCGCGAGCCGATGTTGTTCGGCGAGGCCGGGTTGCCCTTGTGGTAGACCACCTTGCCGTCGCGTACCAGGATCTCGGTCGGGCACTGCCACGGGCAGGTGTAGCAGAAGCTCTTGATCAGCTTCGCGCCCTTGATCTCGGCCAGGCGCGGTCCCAGCTCCCGCTCGGAGACGCGTGCCGCGCCTTGGTTCTCGGCTTCGATGGTCATGGCTCGCTCCGTGATGGCCGGTCGACGTGCCGGCCAAGGGCTCAGGACTGGCGCACCGCGCGCTTTTCCTGCGCCTTGGTGGTGATCTTGCGGATCGGGCCGAGCTTGCGCTCGATCTCCTCGTAGGTGGGCGCCGCACCCCTGGCGCCGACCAGCGCCTCGGCCATGGCGCGCACATGCGTCGCGGTCGTGCCGCAGCAACCGCCGATGATGCGCGCGCCGGCATCGCGGGCGAACCGGGCGTACTGCGCCATGATCTCGGGCGTGCCGTCGTAACGCACGCGCATGTCGTCGCCCATCACCGGCAGGCCGCAATTGCTCTTGGAGACGATCACGTCGCCCGGCTCCGCGCCTTGGGCGAGCCCCAGCACCGAGTCGATGATCTGCGCCGGGCCGATGCCGCAGTTGGCGCCGAAGGCGAGCGGGCGCGCGGGCAGCTTCTTCGACAGGCGCATCGCGTCCGAGGGGCGGATGCCCATCATCGTGCGCCCGCCGGTATCGAAGGTCATGGTGGCGACCACCGGCAGCCCGGCGCGCTGGGCGCCGCGCACCGCCGACTCGAGCTCGTTCTCCGCGAACATGGTCTCGATCCACGCCACGTCCGCGCCGCCATCCTTCAGCGCCTCGGCCTGCTCCTGGAAGGCCTCTTCGGCCTCGGCCTGGGTGCGCGGGCCGAGCGGCTCGAAGACGTCGCCGGTCGGGCCCATGGAGCCCGCGACCACCACCGGCCGGCCCGCCCTGTCGGCCACGTCGCGCGCGATGGAGGCGGCCGCGAAGTTAAGCTCGCGCACGCGTCCCTGCAGCTTGTGCAGCGCGAAGCGGAAGCGGTTGGAGCCGAAGCTGTTGGTGAGGATGATGTCCGAGCCGGCATCGACGAAGCTCTGGTAGACCGAGCGCACGTCGCCGGGGCAGTCGACGTTCCACAACTCGCCGGGGGCGCCGTTGGCCAGCCCGAGCGCGAAGAGGTTCGTCCCCATGGCGCCGTCCACGAGGAGCACCTCGCGTTCGGCCAGAAGCTTGGTAAGGGGGTCGGTCATCGTCTTCTCGTCCTGGACTGCGGTTTCGAAGCGGGGCTCGAGGCTGACACCAATCGCGCGCGGCTCACAGCTGCCGTTCGGGCACGTGCAACACCAGGCCGTCGAGGGACTCGGTCATCAGCAGCTGGCAGGCGAGGCGGCTGCCGTCGCGCGGGTCGTGGGCGAACTCGATCAGGCTCGCCTCGGCGGCCCTCCTCTGCGGCAGGCGCGCGATCCACTGCGCGTCCACGTAGCAGTGGCAAGTCGAGCACGCGCACTCGCCGCCGCATTCGGCGACGATGCCGTGCACGTTGTTGTCGCGGGCCGCCTCCATGGCGCTGCGCCCGGCGTCCACCTGGATGGTCTGGCGGCTGCCATCGGGCTGTACGAAGGTCACTCGCGGCATTTCCTGCGCGGCCGCCGCCTCAGGTCCAGCTGAAGGACAGGTTGCAGGCGTGGAAATCGTGGTTGTCGTCGTCGGAGGCGGAGACTACGCTGAAGCCCTTGCCATTCGGCGCGCCGCGCGTGTCCTTCATCGTGCGGTTCGACACCCAGTGGTCGGAGTATCGGTGGCCGAGCACCGCGTAGACCACGCCGCCCTCGATCGCGACGCCCTTGTCCGGCCCCAGGCGCGTGTTCATGCAGCGCGGCGTCTTCCATTCCTGCAGCACGCGCGCCTGCTTCGCGTCGAGCGAGTCCACCACGACGGCGCGCTGGATCGGCCACGCCCACGAACGGCCGACCAGGCGTACTTCCTTCTTCGGCGGCAGCAGGCACATCACCACATGGCGGTGGGGGCCCTTCAGCGCGAAGCGTTCGTAGAACGCATCGTCCGCCGCCACCGCATAGCTCCCATAGGCCTCGGTCTTGCCGGCGCGCGCGGCCTCGATCAACCGGGCCTGCTCCTCGCGGGACAACAGGGCGGACTGATGCCACGCCATGTTCTTGTACTGGTCGCGGTCGAATTCGGGGATCGGGAATCGCTTGCTCATGGCTCTCCTCCGGCGGCGCGCTCCAACCTCGCGGCAGGCGCGCATCGATGTTTAACAGGTCGAATCTAGCAGTAACGGCAGTGGCGGATCGGCCCGGCAGGCATGTTCGTTTGGCACGCGAGGTATGCAAAAAGGTGGGGCCTGGGCCGCGGGCGCGGATTCAGGATGGCCCGCGAATTCGGCTCCGGCCGAGCTGCCAGACGCGCGTGGCGGTGACGGCATCGCGCTCGAAGGATGGCGACGGGACCTGGTAGCGCTGCAGCTCCTCCAGCCCTTCCCGCGGCAGGAAGGCCCGGCCGCGATCGCCCACCAGCACGCGCGTGCCGCACGCGGCGAGCTCGCTCAGCCAGGCCGTCACCCGGCCCGCCAAGAAGCGCTCGTACCAGAGGTCCGCGGCAAGCACCACGTCCCAGCGGGAGGACGCGCCGATAAAGTCCTCGCCGAGCGTGACGAGCGCGACCTGGTTGAGGCTCGCGTTGGCCGCGATCGCCGCGCGTGCGAAGTCATCCGTGTCGGCCGCCTCGACGAGGCGCGCGCCCGCTTTCGCTGCGGCGATGGCGACGAGTCCCGAGCCGCTGCCCAAGTCGAGCACCGAACGGCCCGCGACCGTGCCGGGGTTGTCCAAGACATGGCGCGCCAGCGCCTGCCCGCCGGGCCAGGCCACGCCCCAGAAGGGAGCGGCGAGGCCCGTCCGGCCGAGGCGGCGCTCCTGCTCCGCCCAAAGGGCATCCAGGTTGCCGGCGAGGTGCAGCCGCAGCTCGGGACACAAGGGTGGTGCGGCGATGCGCGTGGTCGTGCGCAGGAGTGAATCGAAGTCTCGTGGCAACCCGTGCATTGAGGACTGCTCCTGGCGAGGTACCGGGATGGTGCGGCCCAGCCAACCCCGATGCGCATGCGAGCCATGCTCATTTTGCATGGTGGGCAGTGCGTAATCGCGTGCATGGCTGCGAT
>JBKJTM010000380.1:0-2822 GCA_046590805.1 Usitatibacter sp. | reverse complement strand
CTTTCCCTTGCCGTCGTGCTGCGGGACCTCGGCAAGCCGGGTCGCGTGGATGGCGCGGATGATGCCTTCCAGCGCCTCCGGCCGGGCATAGGCCACGCAGCCGGCGATGTGGATTTCGGGGGTCATCGCGGCCGTCAGCCGGTGGGGGGGCCGGCGAACAACTGGTAGATCCAGACCGCCAGGCCGTAGACGCCGATGACGACGCCCGCGAGCACCGGGGCCATGACCACCGTGAGGAACAGGAATGCCTTCAGCTCCGACTTCTTCTGCGAGGGTGCGGACGCCATTTTTGCGCGGGTTTCGAGAGTCGTGTTCCATCATGGTGCACGATCTTGCGCGCACCTTGATCTCGATCAAGCTTGCGCCCGCCTCACCAGGGGTTCGCTAGCGTACAGACGACTCCGGTACCGCCCCCGATAGTGGGTCTAGGAATAGTCCGACCCCCGATCTCAGACCTTAATGCCCGCCGAATTCATCCACCGCCGATGTTGCCGCATGGGGCCTCCCGCCAGAATGACTCCATGCAAGCCACCCGCCCCACCAACGTGTTCATCGTCGACGACTCGCCGTCGATCCGCGCGCGCCTGGTCGAGATGCTCGCCGCGCTGCCGTCGTCGGCATCCTCCTCGCCATGCCCGATTCCGTCCTCCTCGACCTGAACCTCAAGGGCCGCAGCGGCATCGAGGTGCTGCGCGCAGTCCGCGCCCAGGCCCCCGGCATCGTCTTCGTCGTCCTCACCAACCACGCCGAACCGCAGTATCGGCGCGCCTGCACGCTCGCCGGCGCGGCGTACTTCCTGGACAAATCCACCGAGTTCGATCGTGTCCGCGATGTCATCGCGGAAATAGCCGCAACCCGGCATTGAGGAACCCACCATGCAAGCAACCGTCGCCATCAAGGGTCAGCAAACAATGACAACGCCCCCGAAGACGCTCCAGGCCGTTTCCCGGACGCATGACACGGCGCTCTCGCGGGTGAACACCCGCTGCTCGAGCTGCAACCTGCGCGAGCTCTGCCTGCCGTGCGGCCTCAAGGACGACAGCGCGCTGATGGACGATCTGGTCTACACCAGGAAGCGCGTGAAGCGCGGCGACACGCTGTTCCGCGCGGGCAGCGCGTTCGAGTCGCTCTACGCGGTCCGCAGCGGCTTCTTCAAGAGCCGCGTCGACCTCGAGGACGGCCGCGACCAGGTCACCGGCTTCCACATGGCCGGCGAGGTCCTGGGCCTGGACGGCATCGGCACCGACAGCCACACCGCCGACGTGATCGCGCTCGAGGACAGCGAGGTGTGCGTGATTCCCTACGCGCGCCTCGAGGAGCCCGGGCTGCAGCGCCAGCTCCACAAGGTGATGAGCCGCGAGCTGGTGCGCGACCAGGGCGTGATGATGCTGCTCGGCACGATGAAGGCCGAGGAGCGCCTCGCCGCGTTCCTGCTGAACCTTTCCACCCGCTTCACCGCCCGTGGCTACTCGGCGAGCGAGTTCCACCTTCGCATGACCCGCGACGAGATCGGCAGCTACCTGGGCATGTCGCTCGAGACAGTGAGCCGCCTCTTCTCGCGATTCCAGGAAGACGGCCACATCACCGTGCAGCAGAAGCACATCTGCATCCTCGACAGCGCCGGCCTCAAGGCCGTCATGACGCGCGAGGCCGCCTGAGATAGGAGAACGCGATGTACAAGCACATCCTGATACCGACCGACGGCTCGCCGCTTTCGCTGAAGGCGGTCAAGGCGGGCGCGAAGCTGGCGAAGACCCTCAAGGCGAAGGTGACGGCGCTCTACGTGATCCCGCCGTACCGGCCGCCGACGGGCAGCGAGGCGATCGTCTATAGGGAGCTTTTCTCGCCGCAGCGCTACGAGGAGGAGATGAGGAAGCATGCCGGCGCCGCGGTCGCGAAGGTGAAGCGGGCGGTCGAGGCCGAGAAGGTCGCCTGCGACGGCTTCTCGGTCGTCGCGCGCACCCCCTGGGAAGGCATCATCGACATGGCCCGCACGAAGAAGTGCGACCTGATCGTCATGGCCTCCCACGGCCGCCGTGGCCTGGCGGGCGTCCTGCTGGGCAGCGAGACCACCAAGGTGCTCACCCACTCCAAGACACCGGTGCTGGTCTGCCGCTAGGAACTACAGTTTCAGCGTGACCCGGCGGTTCTGGCCGTCGTCGGGGTCGGCTGCGATCGAGAATCCCAGCCGCGCGACCAGCCCGAGCATGCCGCTGTTGCGCGCCAGCACCCAGCCCATCATCTCCCCGAGGCCGCGCGCGCGCGCCACCTCGATGAGGCGCTCCATCATGCGCCGCCCGAGCCCCCGCCGCTGCCACGCATCGGCGACCACCAGCGCGAACTCGCACGAGCGCCCGTCGGGCAGCCGGATGTAGCGCGCCACGCCCACCTGGCGGTCGATGCCGCGCTCGGAGTCGATCGCGACGAAGGCCATCTCGCGGTCGTAGTCGATCTGGGTGAAGCGCGCCAGCATCGCCGGCGTGAGCCCGCGCAGCGCGCTCTGGAAGCTCATCTGGCGGCTCTCGCTCGACAGGGCATCGACGAATTCCATCTCGAGCGCGGCATCCTCGGGGCGGATCGGCCGCAACGCGAATTTGGAGCCGTCGCGCGTCCGCTCGAAGGTGACCAGGTCCGCGGGATAGGGGTGGATGGCCATGTGCGCGTAGCGCGCGGTGCCGGCCGCCACGGCGCGCACCACCACGCGCGCATCGAGCGCCAGAGCGCCGCTCTCGTCGGCGATCACCGGGTTGATGTCAAGCTCCACCACCTCCGGCATCTCGCAGGCGATCTCGGAGACTCGCAGCAGCAACGCCTCGAGCGCC
>JBKJTM010000320.1:0-5078 GCA_046590805.1 Usitatibacter sp. | reverse complement strand
GCCGGGTCCGCTCGGCGCCACCACCATGCAGCGTCTGCTCCTCGCCGACGCTGTGCGCATGGGCAACCGCATCGTCGCCGTGGGCGATCGCGGCTACATCGTGCTGAGCGACGACGGCGGCGCCACCTGGAGGCGCGCGAAGAGCCCGGCGGCGCCGCTCCTCACCTCGGTGCGCTTCGTCGATGCCCAGCGTGGCTGGGCGGTGGGACACGACTCGGTGATCCTCGCGACCGCCGACGGCGGCGAGACCTGGGCGCAGCAGTTTTCCTCGCCCGCCGAGAACCGGCCGTTGCTCGACGTGCTCCTCCTCGACGCGAGCAGCGGCATCGCCGTCGGCGCCTACGGCGCGTACTACGAGACGGTGGACGGCGGCAAGACCTGGAACGACCGCAAGGCGTCCGCCGACGACAAGCATCTCAACGCGATCGTTCGCCTGGGCGACGGCAACCTCCTGGTCCTCGGCGAGGCGGGCACCATCCTCACCTCCGCGGATTCCGGCAAGACCTGGACGCCGGTCGCTTCGCCCTACAAGGGCTCGCTCTTCGGCGCGCTGGTGGCGGAGGACGGCGCGGTCGTCGCCTTCGGAATGCGCGGCCGCATCTACCGCTCGACCGACGCGGGCAAGACCTGGACCCAGGTCGACAACGCCTCCACCGCGACGCTGATGGGCGGCTCGAGCCTGCCCGGCGGCACGATGGTGATCGCCGGCTCCGCCGGCACCGCGCTGGTGAGCCGCGATGGCGGCAAGTCGTTCGTGCCGCTCGCCACCGGGACCACGCGCGCCTTCTCCAAGGTGATCCTCGGCGGACCCGACAGCATGCTGCTGCTGGGAGAGGCCGGCCCGAGGAGCGTGGCGCTCCCCTCGGCGATCAAGCGATGAATCTCGACCGCCTCATCCAGAAGGTGTCGGCGCTGGTCTTCGACCACCGCAAGGCCTGGCTCGCGGTGTTCGCGGTGATGACCGTGCTGTTCGCGGCCTCGGCTTCCCGCCTGGTGGTCGACGCCGGCTTCAACAAGATGGTGCCGCTCAAGCACGAGTACATGAAGGTGTACCGCGAGTACGAGAAGGTGTTCGGCGGCGCCAACCGGGTGGCGATCGCGATCGTCCAGAAGGACGGCGACATCTACAACCAGGAATTCATGGCGAAGCTGAAGGGCCTCACCAACGACGTGTTCCTGCTGAACGGCGTCGACCGGCCGTCGGTCAAGTCGCTCTTCACGCCCAACACGCGCTTCATCGAGGTGATCGAGGAGGGCTTCGCCGGCGGTAACGTGATCCCGGCGACCTTCCAGGGCACCGACGCGGATCTCGCCACCGTGCGCGGCAACGTGAACAAGTCGAACGAGGTGGGGCGCAGCGTCGCCACCGACTTCTCCGGGGCGCTGGTGAGCGCGGGGCTGATGGAGATCGATCCCCAGACCGGGCAGAGGCTCAACTACTTCGAGGTGGCCGCGAAGCTGGAGGCGCTGCGCGCCAAGTACGAGAGCGACCGCCACAGCCTGCACATCATCGGTTTCGCCAAGGCGGTGGGTGACATCCGCGACGGCACGCGCGGCGTGGTCACCTTCTTCGGCGTGGCGTTCGCGATCACGCTGGTGCTGATGCTCTGGTTCGTGAAGGACGTGAAGCTCACGCTCGTCGCCCTGGTGGTCGCGATGATGCCGGTGCTCTGGCTCCTCGGCACGCTGCCGGTGCTGGGATACGGCATCGATCCGCTGTCGATCCTGGTGCCGTTCCTGATCTTCTCCATTGGCGTGTCGCACGCGGTGCAGATGACCAAGACGTGGGAGCGCGAGGTGGTGTCGGGCGTCGACAGCTTGACCGCAGCCAAGCGCTCCTTCGCCAAGCTCTTCATCCCCGGCACGCTGGCGCTCCTCACCAACGTGCTCGGCTTCGCGGTGATCATGCTGATCCCGATCGACATCGTGCGCGAGCTGGGCATCACCGCCTCGCTCGGCGTGGCGTGGATGATCATCACCAACAAGATGCTGCTGCCGATCATGCTTTCCCACCTCGGCATGTCGCGGGGCGCGCTCGCCCGCGAGGCCTACGCGGAGGGCCGCGTGCAGCGCTTCTGGAAGGCGGCCGCGAAGGGCGTGGAGCGCCCGCGCGCCACGGTGATCGTGGCCATCGCCGCGGTGGTCCTCGTCGGCGGCCTCGTCCAGGCGCACCGTCTGAAGGTCGGCGACTACGGCATCGGCGTGCCGGAGCTGCGCCCCGAGTCGCGCTACAACCAGGACAACAAGAAGATCATCGAGAAGTTCGCCATCGGCGTGAACACGCTGGGCGTGGTGGCGCAGACCATGAACGTGCAGGGCGCGTGCACTCAGTACGACGTGATGAGCACCATCGAGCGCTTCGACTGGTTCATGCAGAACGTCCCCGGCACGCAGTCGGTGATCTCGCTGCCGGGCCTGGCAAAGACGGTGAACGCCGGTTTCAACGAAGGCAACATCAAGTGGCGGCAGTTGCCGCGCGATCCGCAGGTGATGGCGCAGAGCGTGACCCCCATCGACACCTCCACCGGCCTCCTCAATCCCGATTGCAGCGCGATGCAGGTGCTGGTGAACACCTCCGACCAGCAGGGCGAGACCATCGCGCGGCTGGTCGCCGAGGTGAAGGCGTTCGCGGCCACGGCGAACAGCGACAAGCTCGAGTTCAAGCTCGCCACCGGCAACATGGGCGTCACCGCCGCCACCAACGAGGCGGTCGACAAGGCGCGCTGGGAGATGAACTTCGCGATCTTCGGCGCGCTGCTCGCGATGTGCATGATCACCTTCAGGAGCCTGCGCGCCACGATCTGCATCCTGATCCCGCTCGCGATCGTCTCGGTGCTGTGCGAGGCGCTGATGCCGATGCTCGGCATCGGCCTCAAGGTATCGACCCTGCCGGTGATCGCGCTCGGCGTGGGCGTCGGCGTCGACTACGGCATCTACCTCTACGACCGCATCGAGATCCACCTCGAGGAAGGCAAGGACCTCGCGCAGGCGTTCTACGAGGCGCTGAACGAGCGCGGCACCGCGATGGTGTTCACCGCGGTGACGATGACCATCGGCGTGGGGACCTGGGCGATGTCCGCCCTCAAGTTCCAGGCCGACATGGGCATCCTGCTCGCCTTCATGTTCTTCCTGAACATGCTGGGCGCGCTTTTCCTGCTGCCCGCGCTTGCGGCCTTCCTGCTGAAACCGCACCCGGCGAAGCCCTGACCGGGCTCGCCTACCGCCCGCGCCCGGGGGCCGGCGCCGACCTCAGGCGATCGCCTCGACGGTGTCGCCCACGCGGACGGCCCCGATCTTGAGCATCACCAGGTTCATCCCGAACATCGCGCCGAACTCCTTGCTGTCCCGGTACGTGGCGAGCGTCGCGAGCGGCTCCGGCCCCTTTACCTCGCCGCTCGCCTGGTCGGTGGTTGTCACCTGGCAGCGGCCGCACGGCTTCGCGATGCCGAAGGTCGCCAGCCCGATCCGCACCTGTTTCCATCCGTCCTCGGCGTAGGGCTCGGCACCCGAGATCACCAGGTTCGGGCGGAACCTGTTCATCGGAAGCTCCGGGTGTTGCTTCGCGGCGAGGCGGGCATTTAGGTCCCCGAGCGACGCTTCGCCTGTAAGCAGGTAGGCATAGCCATCGGCAAAGCCGACGAGCTTGCCTTCCCCACCGTACTTCGGATTGGACAGCCGCCGCGACTTGTCAGGCATGTAGACCAGGCGGCACTCCTGCGAAAGGTAGTCGGAAAGCCACGCATCGGCCTCACCCGAAACCGCGAGCGCGTCGCACTCGGTTCCCCAGACGCTCACGCCCACTCTCGGGGAGGAGGCCGGGGGGGCGAGCGGGACGTCCACCGGGTCCATGTCGGGCGCGGAGAGGGTGAGGTTCCCCTTGCCGATCTCGGTCCACACCGTCGCCATCCGGGGGACTTCCCGCTGCGAGAGGAATTCGTAGTTCTCCGCATCCACCACCATCCAGCGCCGGTCGTGCTCGAGGCCGCGTTCGGTGCAGCGCGCCTGGGTGAGGGCGATCCCCTTCAAGCCCTTGACGGGGTAGACATTCAGGGCAGACAGCGTAAGGGGCATGGGCTCCAGGTCGACGTTGTGGATTTGGGCTGCTAAGGGTACCGTAATCCCTCTCGGAAACGACTTTTTCCCTACCTAAGGAGACCCCATGGCCCTCTGGGACAAGCTGATGAACGAGCTGGTCGACATCGTCGAATGGCTCGACGACAGCAACGACACGCTCGCCTACCGTTTCGAGCGCTACCAGAACGAGATCAAGTACGGCGCGAAGCTGGTGGTGCGCGAAGGCCAGATGGCGGTGTTCATCAACGAGGGCCAGCTCGCCGACGTCTACAAGCCCGGCACCCACACGCTCACCACGCAGAACATGCCGATCCTGGCCACGCTGCGCGGATGGAAGTACGGCTTCAACAGCCCGTTCAAGGCGGAGGTCTATTTCGTCTCCACGCGCAAGTTCACCGACCTCAAGTGGGGCACGCCCGGGCCGGCGATGATGCGCGACAAGGACTTCGGCATGATCCGCGCGACCGCCTTCGGCCTCTACTCGATCCGCGTGAAGGAGCCGGGCGTGTTCGTGAAGGACCTGGTCGGCACCGACGGGCGCTTCTCCATCCAGGAGGTGCAGGAGAACCTGCGCGGCATGATTGGCACGCGCATCAAAGAGCTGATGCCGAGCCTCGGCATCCCGGTGATCGAGCTCGAGGCGAAAGTGGTCGAGATGGGCAACCGCCTGCGCGAGGGGCTCACGCCGGACTTCGAGGCCATGGGCCTGGAGTTGGTCGAGGTGCAGGTCCAGGACGTGGGCCTGCCGGAAGAGGTCGAGAAGGCGATCGACAAGCGCGGCGCGATCGCGGCCGTGGGCAACATGCAGGCGTACACGCAGTACGAGACGGCCTCGTCGATCCGCGACGCGGCCAACAACCCGGGCGGCGCGGCGGGCGTCGGCATGGGCCTGGGCGCGGGAATGGCGATGGGCGCGCAGATGGCGAACGCCATGGGCGGCGCCCTGGGTGGCCAGGGCGGAGCGGCGCAGGGCGGACCGCCGCCGATTCCCTCGAGCGGATATC
>JBKJTM010000297.1:0-3537 GCA_046590805.1 Usitatibacter sp. | reverse complement strand
CATGGACAATGGGTGTGGGGGTGTAGGTCGCGCCTGCATCCCGACGCCTTTCCGATGACCTCTGCTCGATGAGTGTATCGCCGAGCGGATCTAGCCCATCTCGAATCTGCTCACGGTACTCGCGGACCTCGACCGAGCTGACCGGCTCCGCGCTGGCCATCAATGCCCGTTCATGAACCGATAGCCCCGGCACTTGAGACGCACCGAGCGCAGTGGCGAGGGATACGAGGCTACGCTCCCAGTTGTCGCGACCGTCTATCATTTCCGTCATGGTGCGAATTGTAGGCGACCCGGTAGCTCACAGGGTGACCCTATGATTGAACCCAGGGAAAGGAACCTCATGAACCGTCTCACCCGCCATGCACCCGCCGCCGTGCTCGCGATCGCCGCGATCGCGATGCTGATCCACGGGCCGATCCTGCAGCCGGAGTCGTACCACGCGTTCGCCGACGCTCGCCGCTTCCTCGGCCTGCCCAACGCCGCCGATGTGCTCTCCAGCCTCGGCTTCGCGATCGCGGCGCTGTGGGGCCTGTGGACGTTCCGGAACGCGCATGCGCGCCGCGCGCTCGGCGCTTCCATGCCGGGCTACCTGCTCTTCATCGTGGTGCTCCTGCTCGCGGCATTCGGCTCCGCCTACTACCACCTGGCGCCCGACGACGCGCGCCTCGCCTGGGACCGGCTGCCGATCGCGCTCGCGTGCGCGGGCCTGCTCGCCGGCGCCTACGCCGACACCCACGCTCGCCCCTACCCGGTGCGCCTCGTGGCGGTGCTCGCCGCAGGCGCGGTCGCGAGCGTGTGGTGGTGGTCGGCGACCGCGGATCTGCGCCCCTATGTCCTGCTGCAGGCGGCCCCCCTGGTGCTGATCCCGATCTGGCAAGCGGCGGCGCGCGCGCCCTCGGTCGATCGCGCCGCATTCGGTGCCGCCATCGCGCTCTACGTGGCGGCGAAAGTGGCCGAGCTCGCCGACCACGGGATCTACGAAGCCCTCGGTTTCGCGAGCGGGCACACGCTGAAGCACCTGCTTGCCGCGGCCGCAAGCGCGGCGATCATCGCGGCCCTGGTCTCGCGCTCGGCTTCTGCCTGTCCTATGATGCAGATCAAGGGCTCCGGTCGCTGCGCCCCCGATAGTGAAGGCACCAACAAGTCACGCAGGGAGCGCGCATGCAGCAACCGCTGGCCGCAGTCCCCCAATACCTGAACGACACCTACTGGTGGGCCTACGTCCACCCGCGGGCGGTGAGGCTGTTCGAACGGCAGTGGCTGGTGAACCTGATCCTCTGGGGCAACTTCGCCAGGCTGCGCGACGCGGCGCTGGACGAGCTGGGCGCCGAGCTTCCGGGACGCAGCCTCCAGGTCGCCTGCGTCTATGGCGACTTCACCCAGCGCGTGTGGCAGCGCGTGGCGCTCGGCCAGGGCTCCCTCGACGTGGTCGACGTGCTGCCGGTGCAGCTATCGAACCTGCAGCGCAAGCTCGACAAGTCCGCCCCTGTGGGCCTCATCCTGCGGGATGCCGCCGACCTGGGCTTCGCTTCCGACAGCTACGACCGCGTGATCCTCTTCTTCCTGCTGCACGAGATGCCGCTCGACGTGCGCCGCCGCACCCTCGCCGAAGCGGTGCGCGTGCTGAAGCCGGGGCAGGAGCTGGTGATCGTCGATTACCACCGCCCGGTCGCCTGGCACCCGCTGAAGATCGTGATGACCTTCATCCTGAGGAACTTCGAGCCGTTCGCGATGGACCTGTGGAACCACGAGGTGGCGGAATGGCTGCCGGACGGCGCCTCGGTCGCGCACAAGGAAACCTTCTGGGGCGGCCTGTACCAGAAGCTGGTGATCCGGAAATAGCCCGGCGCGAACCAAGCTCGAGCGCGCCAGGCGCGCGCCAGGGATGCTAGAAACCGAGTGCAAGCAGCCGCCAGGCGGCGACCCCCGTGACGACCAGGGACAGGCCATAGCACGCGATCCAGGCCACCGCCCCGGTGCGGATGCCGAAGTCGTGCAGCGTGTGGAAGATCCGGTGCGCGGCATGCCACATGAAGAGCGAGACGACCGCGAACACAAACGCCTTGCCGAGCGGATTGCGCGCGAAGGCGAGGACGTTGTCGTAGGAGAGCAGCGAGCGCGTCGACAGCAGGTCCAGCGGCGCGGCAATGCCGGTGATCAGCACCAGCATCCACCCCACCAGGGCCGAGAGCATGCCGCCCGCGCCGAACAGGAGCCACAGGGGCGGCTGGGCGGAGGGTTTCACGACGCCAGCATCCTTGCGCCCACGTAGAGCCCGATCGACGTGATGGCCGACGCCGCCAGGCCGATGGCGGTGATCGCCGCGGGCGCGAGCTTCCTGCCGCCGACGACGACCGGCGGCATGGTCTTGGGCATGATCGTGAACCAGCTCCACGTGTGGTATGCGAACACCGCGAGCAGCAGCACGTGGAAGGCGATCGAGCCGGGGCTGCGCAGGCCCTCGAGCCACTGCTCGAACGCCGCCGGCCCCTGGGCGAGGCGGATCAGGCCCGCCAGGAGCACGAGCGCGTAGGCGGCGACGAAAATCGCGGTCACCTCGCGCGCCATGTAGACGAGGAAGAACGGGTTGCGGCGCCACCAACCCGCCATCGGCCGCACGTAGGTCCGGCGGATCGCCATCAGCCGCGTCCCTTCAGCATCCGCCCGAACCAGCTGACGGCGCTCGCCGTCTTGTTCTGGTTCACGGCGTTCGCGGGATCCACCTGCTTGGGGCACACTTCGGAGCAGTAGCCGACCGCGGTGCAGCTCCACACGCCCTCCTCGGAATGCACCAGCTCCATGCGCTCGGCCTGCGCGCCATCGCGCGAATCGACGTTGTAGCGGTGCAGCAGCGCGGTGAGGCCGGGGCCGAGGAACTTGGGATCGAGCCCGTACTGCGGGCAGGCCGAGTAGCAGAGCATGCAGTTGATGCAATGGCTGAACTGCTCGTAGCGCTCGAGCTGCGCGGGCGTCTGCAGGAATTCCCCGGCCTCCAGCGCGCGCGGCTCCTTCGGCACGATCCACGGCTTGATGCGCGTGAGCTTCTCGATGAAATCGCCCGCGTCCACCACCAGGTCGCGCTCGATGGGGAAGTGCGCCATCGCCTCGACCTTCACCGGGCCGGGGTACAGGTCGCGCAGGAACGTGTGGCAGGCGAGCTTCGGCACGCCGTTCACCATCATTCCGCAGGATCCGCAGATCGCCATCCGGCACGACCAGCGGAAGGTGAGCGAGCCGTCGATGTCGTCCTTGATGCGCTGCAGGCCCTGGAGCACCGACATGTCGTCGGTGAACGAGATCATGTAGCTCTGCGTGAAGGGCTGGGCGCCCTCGCCCGGCTGGTAGCGCAACACCTCGATCTCGATGGTGCGCTGCTCAGGCATGCGCCTCCCCCTTCGCCTCGCCCGCGCCGCCGTAGGCGCGCACGCCGGGTGGCGAGCGAGTGATGGTCACCGGGCTCCACGCGATGCGCGGCGCGCCGCCGCGCACCATGAAAGCAAGCGTGTGCTTGAGGTAGCGCTCGTCATCGCGCGCGGT
>JBKJTM010000296.1:0-8287 GCA_046590805.1 Usitatibacter sp. | reverse complement strand
CCAACGATCGGCAACCACAGCCACTCGGCCGGGGAGAGGCGCAATGGCGAGCGGGAGGCGTTCGGTTCAGCCGTCGCCGGATCTAGGGGATCGCTGGCACTCTCGCTCATTCGTAGCTGAAAGTGTATCAGCCGCCCGAGGGCCAGCCCCACGGCACTGACGGAGTTGCCAGCTCTTGGCTTACACCTCCAGCGTAGCCACCAGCGGCAGGTGATCCGACGCGATTCGCGCGAGCGGCGTCGCATGCACGCCGATCCGCTTCAGGATCGATCGCGGATGCGCCCAGACGCGATCAAGCGCGAGGAAAGGCATCCGCGCCGGAAAGGTCGCCACGTGCGGCGTGTGCTTGAAGTAGCGGTGCAGGCGGCGTAGCGGCCGGCCCCACAGGAACCATTCATTCAGGTCGCCGAGGAGCACCGCGCGATCGCGCGGCGCGTCGGTGAAGAGCTTGATCAGGCGCTGCACCTGGTCGCGCCGCTCCGCGGGACGCAGGCCCAGGTGGGTGGCCACGACGCGCAGCGGATCGCCACCGACCTCCAGGTCCGCCGCGATCGCGCCGCGCGGCTCGCGCCCGCGCCAGCTCAGGTCGCAGAGCGTGGTCGAATGCACCGGCAGTCGCGTGAGCAGCCCATTGCCGAAGCGGCCGTCGTGGCGGATGAGTGTCGTGCCGGCGATGGCGGTAAAGCCGGTCTTCGCGCCCAGCCACGCGAGCATGTCCGCCCCGGTGTCGCCGCCCTCGACCTCCTGGAGCGCGACCACATCGGCGTCGATCTCGCGCAGCACGCCGAGGATGCGCTGCGGATCGCAGCGCCGATCGCGGCCTATCGCGCGGTGGACGTTGTACGAGACGATCCTGACGGTCGGCATGCCATCACTATGCCTTGCGGGCGCGCGGGCGGTTGCGCCGCTGGTCGCGGTTGTCGAGATAGCCCAGCAGGCGGTGCCCGGAATAGGCGAGCGCCGCGAACGCGCACACTGCGGCCGCGATCAGCCACGGGTTCAGGCGCGCCGGATTGATCAGCGCCGCGGCGATCTGGTCGCTCAGCACGGTGGCCGCAAGGCCGCCGGGCAGCATGCCGAGGAAGGTGCCGAGGATGAAGTGGTGCAGGCGGATGCGCATCGCGCCCATCACGAGGTTCACCACCAAGTAGGGCGCGATCGGCACCAGCCGCACCAGGGTCACCGCGATCAGCCCGCGGCGTTGCAGCACGCCGGTGAGGCGGTTCAACCGCGGGCCGGCGACGCGCCGCACCGTGTCGCGATGCACCAGGCGCCCGATGGCGTACCCCGCGACACCCGCGAGCACCACCCCGATCATCGCGTAGGCGAATCCCTCGATCGGCCCGAAGACGATCACCGCGGCCATGGTGAGCAGCGGGCGCGGGAACATCACCATGCTGGCGGGGGTATAGGCGAGCACGATGAGAAGCGGCGCCCACCAGTTGTCGGCGAAGCGCTCCGCGACGCCGATGACATTCTCGGCGGTGACGACGGATGCGAGGGGCGTGTAGCGCCACAGGAGGAACAAGGCGCCGACAATGGCGAGGATCCCCGCGGCCACCAGCAGCGGGCGCTTGCGCGTCTGCTCCACCGGCAGCTCGTCGTGCGCGAGGCCCTGCACCAGGCCCTCGATCGAGATGGGCTGCTCCATGTCGCCGATCCTGGCCGCGGCGAGTAACACCTCGTTCACCTCCTCGTCCGCGAGTCTCTCGAGCCGGCGCGGACCGTGGCTCACCTTCGCCACCGCCCGGGCCATCGAGCCCAGCTCATCCACCGCGGCCGCGAGCACCTCGACCTCCACGCCGGCGTGCTCGGCCACCAGCCGGTCGCGGAAGGCGCGGATCACCTTGCGGCGATGCATGTCGCCCTGTGCCTCGACGGTCACGTCGCATTCGGAATCGACCCCCATCGAGCGGTTGCTCAGGTTCGACGAGCCGATGCGCAGCCACTCGTCGTCCACGATCATCACCTTCGAGTGCAGGTCGATGCAGGTGTTTTCGCACAGCCCGTCGATGTGGGGGTAATAGACTTGCAGGCAGCCCTTGGTGTCCGCTGCCCGAAGTTGCCGCACCAGGCGCGTTCGCAGCATCGTCATGGTGTTCTCCTCGAGCCAGCCGTGGCTCAGGAGCCGAGTCACCACCACGATTTCGGGCGGATCGGGCTCGCGCAGCCGCGCCTCGAGCGCCTGTCCGATCTTCTCCGAGGTGAAGTACTGGTTCTCGATGTAGATGTAGCGCTTGGCGCGGTTGATCATGTCGAGGTAGAGCGTCTCGACGTGCTTCACCCCAGGCACCCCGCCCTCGGGCGGTTGGGTGCAGGCGACGCTCGTTGGGACGTTCTCCAGCTGCACCTTGATCTCGTCCGGCCAGGGATCGCCGCTGGTCTCGACCGGCTTCAGCGTGCGCCCGGTGCCCGACTTCCAGCGCTTGCGCGCGAGCGCCGCCATCTGGCGCGCGACCTCGCCGTCGAAGGCGATCATCGTGTCGTGGAAGGGGGGATAGGGTTCATTTTCGAACCTGCGCCGCGGATCGTCCGGCGCATGGCGCGCCGAGTCCCAGCGCTTGTTGGTGATGTCGAGGCCGCCCGCGAAGGCCATTTTGTCGTCGATCACCACCACCTTCTGGTGATGCGAGCCGGCGAGCGGATGGGTGTCGTCGAAGCGGAACTGGATGTGGCGATGTGGCTTCCAGGGGAGGCCGAAGATCGGCGAGTACTCGCGATCGGTGCCGTAGACCATCGGGAAGTCCCAGTCGAGGATGCGTATGCGCAGCTTCGGCTTCGCGGCGCAGAGGCGATTCAAGAACTCCCCCAGGGTCTCGAGCGGCCGGTTCTGATCGTCGTATCCCATCACCGTGCGGCTGTCGAAGTCCCAGGCGAGGATGAGGATCGAGCGTTCGGCGCGTTCGGCGGCACGCATGAAGGCCGCGAAGTACTCCTCGCCGTCCACCAGGAAAGCCACCCGCTTCGCCGTCGAGGCCGCGCAGCAGTTCTCCCCGGGACGAAAAAGCGTCACGGGGGCGGGACCGGAATCGGGAGGCGCCATTGGGTTTGGACCGCTGAAGTTGAAATCCCGCCCATTTTCGGGACCCCGCGCGAATCGCCTATGGGCCCGGGGGCGGCGGGAGATAGTCCGTTTGGACTATGAAACCGGGGACAGACTCTTTTTCCGCGCCGCCGTGGGCGTTACCTCGGAAAAAAAGAGTCTGCCCCCGGTTTCTAGGGGAAAGCGCACCACGCGGTACCCTCGACGAACCAGTTGCGCCGCGCCATCTCGCGCATCGTGGAATCGCTGGTGCTGTAGCGGTGGTTGGAGTCGTTCACGCGGAAGCGGTCGTTATAGGCGCGACGCACCTGGAGCATGCCGGCGGGGCAGGCGCCGGTGCTGGTCTGCGGGATGACGCGGAAACCGATTCCTTCGTACGCCCAGCCGCCCATTCGCTTGGTCGCCTCACACGCGGTCGGGTCCGCGGCAAAGAAATGCGAGTTGGGCCCGCCAGCGGGGACGCCGTAGAAGCGGCACACCTCGTTCACCGCGGGCCTTCCCCCGGGTGGCGTGTCGCTGTACACCTTGTGCGACTCGTTGGTGAGCACCCAGCCCGCGCCCGCGCTGCCCGCGAGGATGTAGTCCACCTCGAACTGCGTCGCCGCCACGAAATAGTGGTCCAGCCTGGTGTTGTAGAACTCCACCGCCGGACGCTCCCGGGCGGCGGTGTCGAAGGACGCAGGCACGTGCACGTCGACGGACACCGTGTCCTCGCGGCCGCCCTGCACCTGCGCCATCTTGATGAGGCGCGCCATGGCGCCCGAACCCTTGACCGGAACTTCGAGATACGCGTCCAGGAACGTGATCATCCAGGTGACGAGGTCGTCCACGTCCTGCGGGCGAAGCTCATGCTGCCCTCCCGCGAACGAGACCACGTAGCGCGAGCCCTTGAAGAGATTCACCGCCTGCTCCGTGAGTCTTTCCGGGGCGGTGGTGTCCGCGCTGCCGGTGATGGCGAGGAAGGGGCGGGTCACCTCCTCCGCGCCGCGCTGTTGCTCGCAGAATGCGGGCATGAACGTCTGGCCCGAGTACGGCACGTAGCCGACCGCGGCCTTGATGCGCGGATCGCGCACCGTCTCGCGGCAGGCGAGGCCGATGGTGGTCGTCATGCGGGCGCCGAGCAGGTTCATCATCGCCTGCCCGCCCAGGCTGGCCCCGAAGCCGCCGATGCGCTCGGTGTCGATGGCGGGCGAGTATCCGGCATGCGACAGGAGCATGTCGGTCATGGCCTTGAGCGACACCGGGCGCATCAGCATCATCTCGGCCACGCGGTCGAACTGCGTGAGGGCGTAGAAGTAGTCGCCGAAGTCTTCCAGCCGCACGCGCGAGAAGCGCGCATCGCCGTGGAAGATCGCCGCCACCACGTAGCCATGGGCAGCGAGCTGCGTCATCACGTTGATGTAGCCCTTGCCGATCGGGCTACCCGAAAGGCCGTGGGAGTACACGATGAGCGGAAGCTTCTTCGGCCCCGCCGGCGCGGGCGAGGCTGGGATTCCCAGCGTGTTTTCCCACTCGGCGGCGGAGAGGAGCTTGGGCTGCGCTCCGCCAGGCAGCATTCGCGGCACGACGTCGGTGGTGGCGCCCGGGAGGAGGTAGTCCGGATCGGTGTTGGTGCGCGACGTGGGGTGGCAGACGATTGCCACGAAGGGCACGCGGCCGCCGGCATTGCCGGGGTAGAGCGTGCGGATGTCCGGCACGAGCGCATCGATGCGCAACGCGGAGGAGCCCTGCGGCAGGATCTCGGTGATGTAGCGGCCGCCCTTGCCTTCCCAGAAGTCGGTCGCGGGCAGACCCGACTGCGAGATCAGGGCGGCGTCCTGCTGGATGTTGGAGCAGGCGACGGTGAACGGCCCGGCGGCGAGCGGCGGGACGACCAGATCATGGTTGACGGCGGCCACGGGCAGGGTAGCGACCGCCGCCGCGCTGGCGAGGGCGAGCCGGGCCAGCCGGGAGCGAAGGTGCGAAAGGGTAGAATCCATCAACGAATTATCCCGGTTTTGAGGCGCCATCCTTGGACGACAGCGAAAAGATCCGGCGCATCCTCGCGAAAGGCAGGACGCTCGCCATCGTGGGCCTTTCCGCCCAATGGCACCGGCCGAGCTACTTCGCCGCCAAGTACATGCAGGAGCACGGCTACCGGGTCATCCCGGTGAATCCCATGTATGACGAGATCCTGGGCGAAAAGTGCTTCAAATCACTGCGCGACATGCCGCATCCGGTGGACGTGGTGGACTGCTTCCGCAAGAGCGCCGAGATCCCGGCGCTGGCGGAGGACGCGATCGCCATCGGTGCCAAGGTGCTGTGGATGCAGATCGGCGTGAAGAGCGACGCGGCGCGCGCCCGCGCGGAGGCGGCGGGTCTGGAGGTGGTGGAGAACCGCTGCGTGAAGATCGAGCACGGCCGTTTCTTCGGCGGCCTGGGGTGGGTGGGCGTCAATACGAAGGTCATCTCCGCTAAGCGCGCGAGGATGCCCGGCGGCTGACCGGGGACGGACTGGGGACGGACCCCGGTTCATGCATTTGCCCGGTTTGGGGTCCGTCCCCGGTTTCGGGGTCTGACCCCGGTTTTGGGAGGGAACATGGAACTGTGGCTCTTGTGGTTGATCGCGGGCTTCGCCCTCGTCATCGCCGAGCTCCTCACCGGCACTTTCTATCTGCTGGTGATCGGCGCCGGGGCCTTTGCCGGGTCGCTCGCGGCGTGGGCGGGCGGCAACGTCATCGTGCAGGCGATCGCGGGCAGCGTGGTCGCGCTCGCCGGCGCCTGGTGGGTGCATCGCTGGCACGTGTCGCAGCAGAAGCACGACCAGGGCCGCTCCAACCTGCTGGATCGCGGGCAGCCCGTGGTCCTCGAAGGCTGGGAGAACGAGTCCGCCGGCATCGCCCGCGTGAAGTACCGCGGCACCTCGTGGGATGCCCGGATCGCATTGGCCGACGTGCGCCCGGTGCCGGGATCGACGCTCTACATCGACGCCATGGAAGGCAGCAGGCTGGTCGTGGTTTCCGCGCCTCCGGCGCGAGTCGCGTAGCTCCAACACCAACAAAAAGGAGGCACCATGTTCTGGAAAACCGCCATTGCAGTGATCCTCACCATCGCCGCGGCGTTCGTCACGCAAAGCACCGGCGTGACCATCGCCACCTTCATCGTGGCGATGGTGATCGTCGTCATCTTCGAGGGCGTGCGCATCGTGCCGCAGCAAAACGCCTGGGTGATCGAGCGCCTCGGCAAGTTCTTCCGCGTGCTCGAGCCGGGCCTGAACCTGATCATCCCGCTGTTCGACCGCGTGGCGTACAAGCATTCGCTGAAGGAGATCCCGCTCGACGTCCCCGAGCAGATCTGCATCACCCGGGACAACACCCAGCTCACCGTCGACGGGATCATCTACTTCCAGGTGATCGACCCGCGGCTCGCCTCCTACGGCTCCTCCGACTACATCCAGGCGGTGACGCAGCTCGCGCAGACCGCGTTGCGCTCGGTCGTCGGCAAGATGGAGCTCGACAAGACCTTCGAGAGCCGCGACGAGATCAACCATCACGTGGTGCAGGTCCTGGACGAAGCCGGCCGCACCTGGGGGATCAAGGTGCTGCGCTACGAGATCAAGAGCCTTACCCCGCCGCAGGCGATCCTGCACGCCATGCAGGCGCAGATCACCGCCGAGCGCGAGAAGCGCGCCGTGATCGCGACCTCCGAAGGCAAGCGCCAGCAGGAGATCAACCTCGCCGACGGCGAGCGCCAGGCGGCGATCCTCGAGTCCGAGGGCCAGAAGCAGGCGCAGATCAACAAGGCGCAGGGCGAGGCTGGCGCCATCGAGCTGGTCGCCAACGCGAACGCGAACGCGGTGCGCGTCGTGGCCGACGCGATCGAGGGCAAGGGCGGCATGAGCGCGGCCAACCTCAAGATCGCCGAGAAGTACGTCGAGGCGTTCGGCAACCTGGCCAAGGCGAACAACACGCTCATCATCCCGAGCAACCTCTCCGACATCGCCGGGTTGGTCGCATCCGCGATGACGGTGCTGGATCGCACCAAGGCGGGCGAGGCGGCGGCGAAGTCCTAGGCAGCAAACCCTTTGGAACACGGATGAAACGGGTAAAGGCGGATAAAACGGATCCTTGAGAGTTCGTGCCGCCTCATCTCCGAATCGAATCAATGAATAGGAGCATCCGCGTTCATCCGCCGTTATCCGTGTTCATCCGTGTTCCCGGCCTGAACGAGAGCGAAGCGTAGAAATGGCCGACAGGGAATTCGGGTTCGAGACGCTGTGCCTCCACGCGGGACAGATTCCCGACTCGCAGACGGGCTCGCGTGCGGTGCCGCTCTACCAGACGACGTCCTACGTCTTCGATAGCGCCGATCACGCCGCGAGCCTCTTCAACCTGCAGACGTTTGGCAACGTCTACACGCGGCTTTCGAACCCCACCACCGCGGTCTTCGAGGAGCGGATGGCGGCGATCGAGAACGGCCGCGCCGCGGTGGCGACCGCCTCGGGACAGGCGGCCGAAATGGTGGCGCTGCTCAACATCCTCGAAGCGGGCGACCACGTGGTCTCGTCGGCGAAGCTCTACGGCGGCACCTACACGATGCTCGCGGTGAACTTCAGGAAGCTCGGCATCGAGGCGACGCTGGTCGACCCCGACGACCCGGAGAATTTCCGCCGCGCGCTGAAGCCCAACACCAAGGCGGTGTTTTCCGAGACGCTCGGCAACCCCGCGATCAACGTGATCGACATCGCGGCGATCGGGGCGATCGCGCGCGAGGCCGGCATCCCCTTCATCGTCGACAACACGGCGGCCTCACCGTATCTCTGCCAGCCCCTCATGCATGGCGCCGACATCGTGGTGCACTCAGCCACCAAGTTCATCGGCGGCCACGGCACCTCGATGGGCGGGGTGGTGGTCGAGAGCGGCAAGTTTCCCTGGGACAACGGCAAGTTCCCCGGGATGACCGAGCCCTCGGCCGGCTATCACGGGGTCCGCTTCCACGAGACCTTCGGCGACTTCGCCTTCACCATGAAGGCGCGCATGGAGGTGATGCGCGTCTTCGGCCCGACCATCTCCCCCTTCAACTCGTGGTTGCTGCTGCAGGGGCTGGAGACGCTGCCGGTGCGCATGGACCGGCACTGCGCGAACGCCATGGCGGTCGCGCAGTTCCTGCAGGACCATCCGAAGGTGTCGTGGGTCAATTTCCCCGGCTTGCCGTCGAGCCCGTATCACGCGCTCGCTAAGCGCTACATGCCGAAGGGCGCGGGCT
>JBKJTM010000463.1:0-3398 GCA_046590805.1 Usitatibacter sp. | reverse complement strand
ATGCCCCACGCCACCGCGAGCCAGGCGAGCATCGCCGCCAGGCACGTCACCAGCACGGCGAGGAAGCCCGCGTGCTGGGCGAGCGCCCCGCCCAACGCCGCCCCGGCGAACGTGCCGAGGAACTGTACGCTCGAATACACCCCGGTGGCGGCCCCCCGGGCCTCCCGCGGGGCCGTGCGCGACACCAGCGCCGGGAGCTTCGCCTCAAGAACGTTGAAGCCGGCGAAAAAGATGACCAGCGCGGCCACGATGGCGGCAAGGCTGTCCAGGCGGGCGGCGAGCACCGCGATCGACACGCAGACCGTCACGATCGCGCCGAGGAACACCTGTTTCTCGCGCCCCGCGGCGCGCCCGATGACCGCCGGCAGCATCAGCAGGAAGCCCGCGACCACCGTGCCGAGGTAGATCGACCAGTGCTCGGAGGCGGGCAGCCCCGCCCGCACCAGCGCCATCGGGACCACCACGAAGGTCGCCATCAGCACGGCGTGCAGCACGAAGATGCCGACGTTCAGGCGCAGCAACTCCGGATCGCGCACCACCTCGCCGAGCGAGGCCGCCGAGGCGCCACGCAGCACCGGCGGGGCGTCGGGAACGGCGAAGCGCACCACCGCCATCGCGACCAGCGCCAGCGCCCCGGTGAGCGCGAAGATCCCCGGCACGCCGATCGCCTGGTTGAGGAACGGGGCCGCGACGAAGGATCCGGCGAAAGCGGCGCCGATGGTCGAGCCGATGATCGCCATCGACTTGGTGCGCTGGCTCTCGCGGGTGAGATCCGCCGCCAGCGCGATCACCACTCCCGAAACCGCGCCGGCGCCCTGCAGCGCCCGCCCGGCGATCATCATCCACGGCGAATCGGCCACGGCGCAGACGAAGCTGCCCACGGCCATCACGACGAGGCCCGCGTAGATCAGCGGCTTGCGGCCGTGGCGGTCCGAAAGCCAGCCGAACGGGATCTGGAGGATGCCCTGGACCAGGCCGTAGATGCCGAGCGCGATGCCTGCGAGAGTCAGCGACCAGCTCGGCCGCCCCTCGGTGTAGAGAGCGAAGACCGGCAGGATCACGAACATCCCGAACAGGCGCAGCGCGAAAACCGAGGCGAGCGACAGGCTAGCTCGCAGCTCGTCGGGGCTCATGCGGGCCGGGGAATTCACCGAATTGGGGGGTTGGAGCAGGGGAAGAGGGCTGAGGTATATTAGCAGATTGCCCTATGGAAACGATCCGGATTCGCGGCGCGCGAACGCACAATCTCAAGAATGTCAGCCTCGACATTCCGCGCAATCGCCTCGTGGTGGTGACCGGCCTCTCCGGCTCGGGAAAATCCTCGCTCGCCTTCGACACCCTCTACGCCGAGGGGCAGCGGCGCTACGTCGAATCGCTCTCCGCCTACGCTCGCCAGTTCCTGCAGCTGATGGAAAAGCCCGACGTGGATCTGATCGAGGGCCTGTCGCCGGCGATCGCGATCGAGCAGAAGGCGACCTCGCACAACCCGCGCTCGACCGTGGGCACGGTGACCGAGATCCACGACTACCTGAGGCTCCTCTTCGCGCGCGTGGGCGACCCGTTCTGCCCCGAGCACGCGGTGGCGCTCTCCGCCCAGAGCGTCTCCCAGATGGTGGACCACGTGGCCGCGCTTGCCGAGGGCACGCGCATCATGGTGCTCTCGCCACTCGTCGTCGGACGCAAGGGCGAGCAGGCCGAGTTGATCGACGAGCTTCGGGCGCAGGGGTTCGTCCGCCTGCGCATCGATGGCGAGGTGCACGAGATCGACCGCCTGCCCAAGCTCGAGCGCAACCGCAAGCACACCCTCGAGATCGTGATCGACCGGCTGAAGGTGGCGCCCGGCATCCAGCAGCGCCTTGCCGAGTCGTTCGAGACGGCGCTCAGGCACGCGGACGGCCGCGCGATCGCGGTGGAGATGGACGGCGGCCGCGAGCACCTCTTCTCCAGCAAGTTCGCCTGCCCGATCTGCAGCTATTCGATCCCCGAGCTGGAGCCGCGGCTCTTCTCCTTCAACAACCCGCTCGGCGCCTGCCCGCGCTGCGATGGGCTGGGGGAGATCACCTTCTTCGATCCGAAGCGCGTCGTGGCCTTCCCCCACCTGTCGCTCGCCGGGGGAGCGATCCGCGGCTGGGACCGCCGCAACCAGTTCTATTTCTCGATGCTGGTGTCGCTCGCGCAGCACTACGCCTTCGACGTCGAGGCGCCGTTCGAGACGCTGCCGGAGCGCTCGCAGCAGGTGGTGCTCGAGGGCTCCGGCGAGGAGCGAATCGCATTCCGCTATCCCGGCGAGAAAGGCCGCAGCGCGGTCAAGGAGCACGCCTTCGAGGGCATCCTGCCCAATCTCGAGCGGCGCCACCGCGAGACCGACTCGATCGCCGTGAAGGAGGAGCTCGCCAAGTACCTCAACAACTGCGCCTGCCCGGCGTGCGAGGGCACACGGCTGCGCGTCGAGGCCCGCCACGTGCTGGTGGCCGGCCGCAACATCCACCAGCTCTCCTCGATGCCGCTCAAGGAGTCGCAGCCGTTCTTCGAGCGCCTCGAGCTCCCCGGGCAGAAGCGCGCGGTGGCCGAGAAGATCGTGCGCGAGATCGCCAACCGTGTGCAGTTCCTGAACAACGTCGGCCTGGATTACCTGTCGCTGACCCGCTCCGCGGACACCCTCTCGGGGGGAGAGGCCCAGAGAATACGACTGGCAAGCCAGATCGGATCGGGACTCACTGGCGTGATGTACGTGCTGGACGAGCCCTCGATCGGGCTGCACCAGCGCGACAACGAGCGCCTCATCGCGACGCTGAAGCGCCTGCGCGACGCCGGCAACTCGGTGATCGTGGTGGAGCACGACGAGGAGTCGATCGCCGCGGCCGACCACGTGATCGACATGGGGCCGGGCGCCGGGGTGCACGGCGGCGAGATCGTCGCCCAGGGGACGCCCGCCGAGATCCTGCGCCATCCCGGCTCGCTCACCGGGCAGTACCTTTCCGGGCGCAAGCAGATCCCGGTCCCCGCCCGGCGCCGGCGCGGCGATCCGACGCGCAAGCTGCGCATCACGGGCGCCAGAGGCAACAACCTCGCGAACGTCACCATCGAGCTGCCGGTGGGCCTGTTCGTCTGCGTGACCGGCGTCTCCGGCTCGGGCAAGTCGACCCTCATCAACGATACGCTCTACACCGCGGTCGCCCACCACCTCTACGGCTCGGCTGCGGAGCCGGCGGAGCACGAATCGATCGAGGGGCTGGATTTCTTCGACAAGGTGATCAACGTCGACCAGAGCCCGATCGGGCGCACGCCGCGTTCGAACCCCGCGACCTACACGGGCCTCTTCACGCCCATCCGGGATCTCTTCGCCGGCGTCCCCGAGTCGCGCGCGCGCGGCTACGGGCCCGGGCGGTTCTCCTTCA
>JBKJTM010000326.1:0-3235 GCA_046590805.1 Usitatibacter sp. | reverse complement strand
CTTACCGGGCTGTGGGCGCCCATCGAGAGCGCCAAGGCCGAAGACATCTCGCAGTTCCTGTTGCGCTGGCGCACCAGCCGCTTCGACCTGCTGCGCGCCGGCTACCAGGCGCTCACGCAGCTGATCCAGGCTTCGTGGTACGACAACCCGTCTTCCTGGTCCACGATCGGATATCCCGGCCCGCCGGCGATCGGGGGACGGACGTGAGCATCGCGGATCCGATCCTCGCCGGGCTCGCTCGCGGCTGGCGAGTGCTCGATGCCGCGGCGATGGAACGCGACCAGGCGCTCGAGTTCGACGTGGTAGTCGTCGGCAGCGGCGCCGGCGGCGGCGTGTCCGCGGAGATCCTCGCCCAGGCCGGCCTCAAGGTCGCGATCGTAGAGGAGGGGCCGTTCGCCAGCTCCACGGAGTTCAAGATGCGCGAGCGCGAGGCCTACCCTCGCCTCTACCAGGAATCCGCCGGCCGGCAGACGCGGGACAAGGCAATCACCATCCTGCAGGGGCGCTGCGTCGGTGGTTCCACCACGGTGAACTGGACCTCGAGCTTCCGCACGCCGCCATCGACGCTCGCGCACTGGCGCGAGGCCCACGGCCTCGCATCCATGACCGAGGCGGCGATGGCGCCGTGGTTCGCACGCATGGAGGAACGGCTTTCGATCGCCCCGTGGCCGGTCCCCCCGAACGAGAACAACGACATCCTGCGGCGCGGCTGCGTGAAGCTCGGCTACTCGAGCGGTGCCATCGCCCGCAACGTGAAGGGCTGCGCGAACCTGGGCTACTGCGGCATGGGTTGCCCGACGAACGCGAAGCAGTCGATGCTGGTGACCACGATTCCCGCCGCGCTCGATCGCGGCGCCACGCTGGTGCAGCGCGGGCGCGCGATGCGCCTCGTCCTGCAGGGCGATCGCGTGGCCGCATGCGAGGTGCGCGGGATGGCTTCAGGCGGCGCCGATCCCTCCCCTCACCTCCTCACCTTGCGCGCGCGCCATTTCGTCCTCGCCGCGGGCGCGATCGGCAGCCCGGCGATCCTGCTGCGCAGCAACGCGCCCGATCCGTCGCTCACGCTCGGCCGGCGCACTTTCCTGCACCCGGCGGTGGTGAGCGCAGCGGTGATGCCTCAGTCGGTGAACGGCTTCCATGGCGCTCCCCAATCGGTGTTCTCGGACCAGTTCATCGAGGGCGTTGCGCCCTCGGGGCCGGTGGGTTTCAAGCTCGAGGCGGGACCCACCCATCCGATCCTCGTCGGCATCACGCTGCCCGGGTTCGGCGCCGCGCACTCGCACTGGATGGCGAAGCTGCCGCAGGTGCAGGTGTTGATCGCGCTGCTGCGCGACGGCTTTCACCCCGCCTCGCCCGGCGGGCGGGTGCTGCTGCGCTCCGACGGCACGCCGGTGCTCGACTACCCCGTCTCGCGCTACCTCTGGGAGGGGATGCGCCGCGCCTTCCTCGCGATGGCGGAGATCCAGTTCGCCGCCGGCGCGCGGCAGGTGATGCCGGTGCACGAGATCGCCAGGGTGGCCAACTCATGGATCGAGGCGAACGAGGTGATCCACGCGCTTTCGATGAAACCCTTGCACGCGCGGGTGATGAGCGCCCACGTGATGGGCGGTTGCGCCATGGGCGCCGAGCCGCGCGAGTCTGTCGTGACCGAGGCCGGCCGGCACCACCAGCTCGCGAATCTCTCGGTTCACGACGGCTCGATCTTTCCGACCAGCCTGGGCGCGAATCCGCAGCTATCCATCTATGCGCAGGCGGCGCGTCTCGCCACCGGGCTCGCCCTGGAGCTCGGGCCGAAGAAGTCGGCGCTTTCCTACACGCCGGATCGCGGCGCGACGGCGGACGCCGCCGCGGCCTAGGTGGATAATGGGGCTCTGCCAAAAGCAGCCGCATAAGGACTCGCAATGAGCGACAAAATCGCTCTGGAACTGCGCTACGGCGCCACCAACTACGCGCCCCTGCCGGTCGTGCTGTCCCGCGGCCAGGGTGTCTGGCTCTGGGACGACCAGGGCAAGCAATACCTGGACATGCTGTCGGCGTATTCGGCGGTGAGCTTCGGCTATGGGCATCCCAAGCTGCTCGCGGCCCTCACGCGCCAGGCCGAGCGCCTTGCGGTGACCTCGCGCGCATTCCATAGCGACACCCTCGGACCGTTCCTCGCCAAGCTGTGCGAGATCACCGGCATGGATCGCGCGCTGCCGATGAGCACCGGCGCCGAAGGCGTCGAGAGCGCCCTCAAGTGCGCGCGCAAGTGGGCCTACACGGTGAAGAAGGTCCCTGATGGGCAGGCGCAGATCATCACCTGCGCCGGCAACTTCCACGGCCGCACCACGACCATCGTCGGCTTCTCCACCGAGCCGCAGTACCGCGACCACTTCGGGCCGTACAGCGCCGGCTTCAGCCACGTGCCGTTCGGCGACGCGGAGGCGTTGCGCCGCGCGATCACTCCGCACACCGCCGCATTCCTGGTGGAGCCGGTGCAGGGCGAGGCCGGCATCATCGTGCCGCCCGCGGGCTACCTGACCGAATGCCTGCGCGTCTGCCGCGAGAACGACGTGCTGATGATCGTGGACGAGGTGCAGACCGGTCTCGGGCGCACCGGCCGCGTGCTCGCCTGCCACCACGAGGGCATCGAGCCCGACGGCATCATCCTCGGCAAGGCGCTCGGCGGCGGCCTGATTCCCGTGTCCGCCTTCTGCGCGCGTGAGGAGGTGATGGGCGTCCTGCGTCCCGGCGACCACGGCAGCACCTTCGGGGGCAACGCGCTCGGCGCGGCGGTGGGCCTCGCCGCGATCAACGTGATGCTGGAAGAGCGCCTCGCCGAGCGCGCCAGGCAGATGGGTGACTATCTGCTGGCGCGCCTGAAGGCGATCGCGAGCCCGGTGGTCACCGAGGTGCGCGGACAGGGATTGCTCATCGGCGTGGAGCTCGATCCGCAGCGGGTCTCCGCACGGCAGTTCGTCGAGACGCTGCTCAAGCACGGGGTGTTGAGCAAGGACACCCACGGGACGGTGGCGCGCTTCGCGCCCCCGCTCATCGTCGACCGCGAGCAGCTCGACTGGGGCGTCGAGCGCATCCGCGCGGCGTTGCGAGAGTACGGTCCCGTCTACGAGAAGGCGGCGTGAAATGGGGCCCCGGCCTGCGCCGGGGCGACGGCACGAGTGATTGTCGCGACGGGGCGACGGCACGAATGATTGTCGCGACGGGGCGACGGCACGAATGATTGTCGCGACGGGGC
>JBKJTM010000369.1:0-3102 GCA_046590805.1 Usitatibacter sp. | reverse complement strand
ATCCAGTTGTCGCTGCCGACCCGGGTCACGCCCGCGTCCTGCGCGGTGCCGCGGTTCAGCGTGCAGTACTCGCGGATCGTGTTGCGGTCGCCGATTTCCAGGCGCGTGGGCTCTGCCTTGTACTTCTTGTCCTGATTCGCTTCCCCGATCGAGCAGAAATGGAAGATGCGATTATCCCGGCCGATCGTTGTGTGGCCGGTGATGACGTTGTGGGTGCCGATGGTGGTGCCCTCGCCGATCTCCACGTCGCCGTCGATCACGGTGTATGGGCCCACGGTCACTCCCGGGGCCAGCTTGGCGCGCGGGTCGACAATCGCGGTGGGGTGGATCTGGCTCATGGGCTGGGGCCGGGAACGCCGCTCTAGCTCACAATTCGCGTAGAGCGCAAAGGAGCTCGGCCTCGGCGACGAGCACGTCCTTTACCTTCGCCACCGCCTTGAACTTGGCCATGCCGCGGCCGGTGCGACCCGCATCCACCTCGAAGATCACCTGGTCGCCCGGCGTCACCGGCCGCTTGAAGCGCGCGCCGTCGATGCCGACGAAGTAGTACACCCACTTGCCGTCGTTCTTGTGGCCAAGGCTCTTCAGCGACAGCACCGCGGCGGCCTGAGCCATCGCCTCCACGATCAGCACCCCCGGCATCACCGCGACGTGGGGGAAATGCCCGGGGAAGTACGGCTCGTTCGCGGTCACGTTCTTCAGCGCCACGATGCGCTTGTCCTTCTCGAACGAGATCACCCGGTCGATCAGCAGGAACGGATAGCGGTGCGGGAGGTACTCCTTGATCTCCTCGATGGTCATTTCGCTCACGAGCTCTCTCCTTTTTTCTTCTGGCCCCCGCCGAGACGCTTCAGGTGCGCGACGTTGCGCAGCCATTCCCCATGAGGCATCACGGGCATGCCCGAGGTGTACGTCCCCGGCTTCACGATCGACTTGGTGACGAAGGTGAAGCCCGAGATGGTGACGCCGTCGGCGATCTCGATGTGGCCGACGATGCCGACCGCCCCGCCGATCAGGCAGTCGCGCCCGATCTTCACGCTGCCGGAGATGCCGGTGCAGCCCGCGATCACGGTGTGCGCGCCGATCACGCAGTTGTGGCCGACCTGGATCTGGTTGTCGAGCTTCACGCCGTCCCCGATCACGGTGTCGTCGAGCGCTCCGCGGTCGATGGTCGTATTGGCGCCGACTTCGACGTCGTCGCCGATGCGCACCGCGCCCACCTGGGGGATCTTGACCCATGCATCGCCGTCGTGCGCCATGCCGAAGCCGTCGGCGCCGATCACCGCGCCCGAGTGCACGATGCAGCGATCGCCGATGGCGCAGCCGTCGTACACGGTCACGCGGGGATGGAGCCGGGTCGCCGCGCCCACGCGCACGCCGCGGCCCAGCACCGAATGCGCGCCGATGCGCGCGCCCTTGCCGATGACCGCCTCCTCGCCCACCACCACGAAGGGGCCGATCTCGGCATCGGCATCGACGTTCGCCGAGCCGTGCACCTGCGCGAACGGATGGATGCCGCGCTCGCCGGCGGGCTCCGGGTTGAAGAGCGCGACCGTGCGCGCGTAGTACGCGTACGGGTTGCCGGCAACGATGAGCGGCGTGCGGGCCGCGTCGCGATCTCCGGGGCCCACGATCACCGCGCCGGCGCGCGTGGTCGCAAGACGCGCGCGGTAGCGCGGATTGGCGAGGAACGCGATCTGCGAGGGGCCGGCGGAGTCGAGCGTGGCGACGCCGGTGATCGGCACCCTGGACTCGCCCACGGCCTCGCCGCCCAGTCGGGCGACGATTTCCCGGAGCGAGAGGGCGGGCGAAGCCAAGGCGGGCTTACTGGGCGAGCGCCCGGATGACCTTTTCGGTGATGTCGATGCGCGAGCTGGCGAACACCGCCTCCTGGATCACCAGGTCGAACTTTTCCTGCTCGGCGATCTGGTTGATCACCCGCGTCGCGCGTTCCTGGACCTTCGCGAGCTCCTCGTTGCGGCGCAGGTTGAGGTCCTCGCGGATCTCGCGCTGCAGGCGCTGGAAGTTGCGGCTGATGTCGGCGAGCTGCCGCTCCTTCTCGCGCCGCGCCGGCTCGCTCAGGGTGACGTTCTCGCGCTCGAGCTCCTGCTGCAGGTCGCGGCCCAGCTTCTCGACCTTGGAGAGCTCGGCATTGCGGGCGGAGAACTCGCGCTCCAGCACCTGCTGCGCGCGCTTGGCCGCCGGCGCCTCGCGGAAGACGCGCTCGGTGTTCACGAATCCGATCTTCATTTCCGCGGCGCCGGCCACGAGGGCGGTGAGCGACAGCGCGGCTGCGACGATCCTCTTCATGCTGGTACCCGCCCGATTAGTGTCCTTCAGAAAATCTTGCCCAGCTGGAACTGGAAGCGCTCGACCTTGTCGCCGTCCTTGCTGCGGATCGGCTGGCCGAGGGAGAAGCGTAGCGGCCCCACCGGCGAATCCCAGCTTACCGCCAGTCCGGTCGACATGCGAATGTCGCCCGCCTTGATCTTCTCCCCCGGGCCCCAGACGTTGCCCATGTCGAAGAAGAAGCCCAGGCGCACGTTCTTCTCCTTGTAGCCCGGCAGCGGGAAGAGCACCTCGGCGTTGGCGACGAAGCGCCGGTCGCCGCCGAGGATGTCGTTGTTCAGGTCGCGCGGCCCGAGGGTCGCGGTCTCGTAGCCGCGCACCGAGCCCACGCCGCCGGCGTAGAAGTTCTTGAAGAACGGCAGCGGCTTGTCGCGGAAGCCATTGGCGTAGCCCAGCTCGCCATTCAGCATGAAGGTGAGCCACGACCAGCGCTCCATGGTGTAGAACCACTGGCTCTGGAACGTGGTGCGGTGGTAGGTGAGGTCGCCGGGCGGCAATCCCAGCTCGAAGCCGATCTCGTTCAGCCAGCCCTTTGTGGGCCAGGTGAGGCTGTCGCGCGTGTCGCGGGCGAAGGAGATGTTGGTGCGGAAGGTGTCGCTCCTCTCGCCGAAGAGGGTCACGAAGTCCACGTAGCGCGGCGGCGACGTGGCGTTGATGGTGAGCCGCGTGCGCTCGCCGGTGAAGCCGATGTTGATCGTGTCGTACTCGGTCACAGGGACGCCGAAACGCACGCCCGCGCCGGTCGAGTAGGTG
>JBKJTM010000144.1:0-3496 GCA_046590805.1 Usitatibacter sp. | reverse complement strand
TGAAGCCTTGCGGCGCAGGATCGCCAGCGCATTCGTGATCGGCGCGAGGGGATTCCTCAGCTCGTGCGCCAGCATCGCGAGGAACTGTTCCTTGTCCCGATTGGCTTGCTCGGCGGTTTCGGTTGCGGTCTGGGCCTCGAGCGTGGCGAGCACCAGCTTCTCGTTCGCGTCGCGCAGCTGCGCCATGCGAAGGGACGGCTCCACGCGAGCCTCTTCGCGGCCCGGCGAGCTACTGGCTTTTCGACGTGACATGAGCGGGCGCGGCCTTCGCCTGGTTGAGCGATACCTGCCCGACGAGCAGGCCCTCGTATCCCGCCATCGGCTCGCCGATGACCATGCGGCCCTTGACGATCCTGAACTCGCGCAGCTCCTTGCTGTGATCGCTGTTGCGTACCTTGACGACGGTGATGCAGCGCCGCAGCTCGTCCTGGAGCTGGATGTACCTCTCCAGGATGATCGCATCGGTGAGGAATGCCGTCCCGTAGGGGCTGAAGCGCAGGTCGGTATAGCGATCCTCCAGCTCGGAGGTCGCCATCACCGAGACGCCCAGCCCGGTGAGCACCGAGATCATCCGGTACATCGAGTCGCGGAAGTCCTCCCGATAGCTCGGCGCGAGCGCGAGCTCGAAACCCGACAGCGAATCGATCACGACGCGCTTCGCCTTGAGTTGATGGATCTTCTCGGTGAGCTCGTGCAGGGTCGCATCGATCGACAGGTCGAGCGCGCGCGTGCTGACGATGCCCACTTTCCCGGAGCGCACCATGCGGTCGAGCGCGGTGCTCAGTCCCAGCCCGGGGCTCTTCTCGAATGCCGCGATGACGCCGTTCTCGCCGCGGCGCACGCCCTCGGCGAGGAATTCCGTGGCGAGGATGGTCTTGCCGGAACCCGAGGGGCCCGCGACCAGCACCGAGTACCCCTTGGGCAGGCCGCCGCCCAGCATCTGGTCCAGGAGCGGCACGCCGGTACCGATGCGTTGCAAGGTTCTCTGCGGAGCGGATTTTGCCTTGGGCGAAGTTCTGGCTTCCAGGATCGCGCGCGGAAAGGCCCGGATGCCTTCGCCGGTGATGCGAAGGGTGTGCTGGCCCGGAAGCGTCGCGACGCCGCGCATCTTCTTCACCTCGAGCTTGCGTACCATCGAGCCCTGGTAGGTGTCCTGCGTGAGCCAGATCAGGCCGTCGGCCACGGTGAAGATCGGGTTGCTCTGGTCTTCCGGGTCGTACTCCCCGATCAGGAACGTGGTCGCTTCCCAGCTCGACAGGTAACTGCCGAGCTCCTGGACGAAGTGCTGCAGCACGCTCTCGCCTTTCGGCTGGCCTTTGGTCGCCAGCATGATCGAGCGAAACGAGTCGACGAATACCAGGCCGGGCGTTTCGGCCTGCACCTCGTGCAGGATCGCCTTCAGCACCTTGCTCAGGTTTCCCTTGAGCAGATCGCTGGCCAGGTTCACGAAGCGGACCGACTCTCCGATCTTTCCGGCCTCGAAAAACGAGAACTGCTGCTGGTAGCGCAGCATCTTGATCGGCGGCTCGCCGAGCACGGTGAAATACAGCGCGCGCCGGCGCTTGTTCGCCATGTTGAACATCATCTGGTGCGCGAGCGTGGTCTTGCCCGCTCCCGGTGTGCCGGCCAGCAGATTGAAGGAGAATTCCGGCAGCCCGCCGCCGAGTATCGTATCGAGCCCCGGTACGCCGGTCTCGAGCAGTTCAATGGGCACTTTCTTTTGCATTTTCACTCTCCAGTTCGTGTATCGCGAGCCGTCGAGCGGCCTTTAGGCCGGTCTCAGCAGGCGAGACACCAGGTCTTGGCCGATCAGAGCAATGAGAAGCTCGTTGAAATGGCCCATCAGCGCGCGGCTTCCCTGCGTGGCGCTCTCGGGCGGTTGAGACTCGATGCTGGCTTTCAGCATCGAGTAGGGGACGTTCCCCGGAGCCGCCTCGCGGGCAAGCCACGGATGCTCGGCGCGGGCGCGGTGGAGGCTGCGGGCGAAAAGGACCAGAAACCCGCTTTCCCCGATGATGGGAACGAGCCGCGACTGCACCGACTCCCAGTGACGAACTGCGTCCGCCGCGATCGGAGTGGAATCCGTGCGATTCGCTGCCAGTCGTTTGGAAGGGGATTTCATACGATGCCGGCGATGGACGAGGGCCTCACGCGTCGCACATGGTTCTTACCCATCTGCATCGGCAGGTGGAGATGGAGTGTAGCTCACAGGGCCTGGCGCGTCTGTTCGATAGCGCACTCATCCACGGTCACGGCGGGAAGGCCCGAAACCGTGCGCGAGCAAACAATCGCAGGGCAAGCATCCCCCGCCTGACCGGCCGCTACCGGGAAGCCGGCGAACCGTCAGTGGAAATAAGGAGGCGCCAGAACAGGAGGTTCAGCCGCCTCCATTCGATGGAAGCGGTGCGTAGCTGGGTTCGTACATGCTCGACTTCACGAAGGCAAGGACGTCGGCGGGTTCCGGCACTCGCGCCAGCTTCTCGCGGAAGGCGACCGCGGCCACTGCCGCCGCGATCTGCGCGGACACTTCGCGGATGTCCTTCAGCGGCGGAAAGAGGCTTCCCTGGGCCAGGTCGGCCGGGGTCACCCGAGAGGCGAGCGTGCGCGCGGCGGCCATGAACATCGACTCGGTGATGCGCGTGGTTGCCGTGACGATGGCGCCCAGCCCCAGGCCGGGGAAGATGTAGGAGTTGTTGCACTGGCGCGGCACGAATCGCTTGCCGCCGCGTTCCACCGGGTCGAACGGCGAGCCGCAGGCGAACAGCGCGCGCCCGCCGGACCACTGGTATGCCTGCTCCGCGGTGCATTCGGACTTCGATGTCGGATTCGAAAGGGCGAAGATGATCGGCCGGGGACTGATCGCCGCCATCGCCTCCACCACCTCCCGGGTGAAGGCGCCGCCGACCGCCGCCACGCCGATGATGGCGGTGGGCTTCACCTCGTTGACGGCATCGAGCAGCGATCCCAGGGCGGTGTGATCGTGTGCGTAGGCCAGCTTGTGTTCGGCGAGTCCGGTGCGCGACTTCACCACCAGGCCCTTCGAGTCGAACAACCAGCAGCGCCGGAGCGCCGACTCCTCGTCGAGTCCCTCGGCCACCATGGCCGCGACCACGAGGTCCGCGATGCCGGTCGCCGCTTCGCCCGCGCCCTGGAAGAGCAGTGTCTGCTGCACGAGGCTGCCGCCGGTGACACGCAAGGCCGAAAGGATCCCCGTCAACGTCACCGCCGCGGTGCCCTGGATGTCGTCGTTGAAGGTGGGGATCCGATCGCGGTACTTCTGCAGCAGGCGAAAGGCGTTGTGGTTCGCGAAGTCCTCGAACTGGATCACGACGCCCGGAAAGGTCGCGCGCGCCGCGTTGACGAACTCCTCGACCAACGCGTCGTATTCCTCTCCCTCCAGGCGTTTCTCGTGCAGCCCGATATAGAGCGGGTCGTCGAGCAGCGCCGGATTGTTGGTGCCCGCGTCGAGCAGCGCCGGATTGTTGGTGCTGCTCGA
>JBKJTM010000535.1:0-5278 GCA_046590805.1 Usitatibacter sp. | reverse complement strand
AGCGCCGAACCACGCGACGCTTCCTGGGCTGCATGGTTTCTCACCGGCCACCGCCCTCGCCAGGCAGTGCCGACCAAGCGCATGCACACGTGGGCCGCGGACGCCGCCGGCATTCCCCTCTGGCTTTTCGAGGAGTCGTACGACGCGGTAGGCGACCTCGCCGAAACCATCTCGCTCGTACTTCCCGAAGCGGCCACCGAATGCGACGACCCGCTGCACGTCTGGATCGAGGAGCGCCTCGTACCGTTGCGTGAGCTTGGCGAAACGGAACAGCGCGCGCGACTCACCGGCTACTGGTCGTGCCTCGACGGCACCGAGCGCTTCGTCTTCAACAAGCTCATCACCGGCAACTTCCGCGTCGGCGTCTCGGCCCTTCTCGTGGTGCGCGCGATCGCGCACGCCTTCGCCATCGATCCGAAGGTGGTCGCCCATCGCCTCACCGGTGACTGGGGGCCAAGCGCCGAGCAGTGGGGAAGCCTCATCGATGCGGCATCGATGGAAACCGACCGCGCCAATCCCTATCCCTTCTTCCTCGCCCATCCGCTGGAAGGAGATCCCGCGGCCCTCGGCCCGCGCGAGAACTGGCTCGCCGAGTGGAAATGGGACGGCATCCGCGCGCAGCTGATCCGCCGCGGCGACGTGACCGCCCTCTGGTCGCGTGGCGACGAGCCGATCGCCGGCCAATTCCCCGAGATCATGGCCGATGCGCACAAGCTCCCCAACTGCGTGCTCGATGGCGAAATCCTCGCCTGGAAGGACGGCCGCGTGATGCCGTTCGCCGCGTTGCAGAAGCGCCTCGGCCGCAAGAACCCCGGCAAGAAGGTGATGGCCGACTCGCCGGTGATCTTCCTCGCCTTCGACCTACTGGAAGTCGATGGCGAAGACTGGCGCGGGCGGCCGCTGGTCGAACGGCGGGCAAGGCTCGCAGACCTCATCCACGCCATCCCCGGCGGCAGCGCCTTCGATACTTCCTCGCAGGTGCGCGCTCCTTCGTGGGAAACCCTCGCCATCGCCCGCTCGCAGAGCCGCGAGATGGGTACCGAGGGCCTGATGCTCAAGCGGCGCGAGTCTGCCTACGGCGTCGGCAGGACGCGCGGCGCGTGGTGGAAGTGGAAGATCGAGCCCTACACGCTCGACGCCGTCCTGGTCTACGCGCAGAAGGGCCACGGCAAGCGCGCGAGCCTCTACACCGACTACACCTTCGCGCTCTGGAACGGCGACGACCTGGTCCCTTTCGCCAAGGCCTACTCGGGCCTCACCGACGAGGAGATCCGCGAGGTCGACGCGTTCATCCGCAAGAACACGCTGGAGCGCTTCGGCCCGGTGCGCACCGTGATGCCGGCGCTGGTGTTCGAGCTGGGTTTCGAGGGCATGCAGCGCTCCAAGCGCCACAAGTCCGGCATCGCGGTGCGTTTCCCGCGGATGCTGCGCATGCGCGCGGACAAGGCGATCCGCGACGCCAATACCCTCGAGGACGCGCTACGCCTCGCCGGCCTGTGAAACCGGGGACGTACCCCGATTTCGCTCCCTGAAATGAGGGTACGTCCCCGGTTTCGGCGATAATTCGCCGATGGCCTCCGTGTCCCCCGCCCGCGTCGATCGCAAGCTCCTGCTGAAGGAAGTCCTCGACTGGCTGGTCCAGGACGGGATCGTCGAGCCGGACGCGGTCGCCAAGCTCATGCAGGAAGCGCGCATCGGCGGGCCGACCGCGCGCCATCCGCTCACCGTGGTGGCCGACGCGCGGCTGCGCTCGAGAATAGCCCCGAACCCCGTCCTCACCGCCGACATCCTCACCGACTGGCTGGCGGCGCGCCTGAAGATGCCGTCGTACCACATCGATCCGCTCAAGATCGACCTGCGCGCGGTGACCCAGGTGATGTCGTCCGATTACGCCCAGCGCCGCGGCATCCTTCCCGTCGAGGTGAACGGCAAGGACGTGACCATCGCCACCAGCGAGCCGCTGATGACCTCGTGGGAGAGCGAGCTCGCGCAGATGCTGCGCCTGAACATCAAGCGCGTACTTGCGAACCCGGTCGACATCGAGCGCTACCAGGGCGAGTTCTTCAACCTCGCCAAGAGCATGAAGCGCGCCGAGGCCTCGGGTATTCCTACCCAGGGCCTGGCCAACTTCGAGCAGCTGGTGGAGCTCGGCAAGGCCGGGCGCACGCTCGATGCCAACGACCACCACATCGTCCACCTGGTCGACTGGCTGTGGCAGTACGCCTTCGACCAGCGCGCGAGCGACATCCACCTCGAGCCCCGCCGCGACGTGGGTGTGCTGCGTTTCCGCATCGACGGCGTGCTGCACGAGGTCTACCAGGTGCCGTTCTCGGTGCTGGTGGCGATGGTGGCGCGCATCAAGATCCTCGGGCGCATGGACGTGGTCGAGAAGCGCCGACCGCAGGACGGGCGCATCAAGACGCGGATGCCCGACGGTTCCGAGATCGAGCTTCGCCTCTCCACGCTCCCCACCGCCCACGGCGAGAAGGTCGTGATGCGCATCTTCGATCCTGAAGTGCTGATGCGCGACTTCAAGGACCTCGGCTTCGCGCCGGACGAGTACGAGATCTGGCAGAACCTCATGAAGCAGCCGGGAGGCATCCTGCTGGTGACCGGCCCCACGGGCTCGGGCAAAACCACCACGCTCTACACCACGTTGAAGCAGCTGGCGACCACGGAAGTGAACGTCTGCACCATCGAAGACCCGATCGAGATGGTGGACAGCCGCCTGAACCAGATGCAGGTCCACGCGGACATCGATCTCACCTTCGCGGCCGGCGTGAAGGCCCTGATGCGCCAGGACCCGGACATCATCATGGTGGGCGAGATCCGCGACTACGACACCGCCGACATGGCGATCCAGTCGGCGCTCACCGGCCACCTGGTGCTTTCCACGCTGCACACCAACGATGCGCCCTCGTCGATCACGCGCCTGCTGGACCTCGGCGTCCCGGCCTACCTGCTCAACACGAGCCTCCTCGGCATCATGGCGCAGCGCCTGGTGCGCACGCTCTGCAAGCACTGCAAGGAGAAGGTGCCCTTCCAGCGCGAGGACGAGCATGCGCTGTGGCATTCGGTTCTCGCGCCTTTCAAGGCGGCTCCGCCGGAGACCGTGTACCGGCCCGTGGGCTGCCTCGAGTGCCGCAACACCGGCTACCTGGGGCGCATCGGCGTCTACGAGATCAAGCAGGTCACCCGCGACATCAAGCGCCTCATCACCGACAAGACCGACATCGTCGCGCTCACCCAGGCGGCGTACCAGGCCGGCATGCGCCCGCTGCGCGTCTCGGGCGCGATGAAGGTCGCGCAGGGCATGACCACGTTCGAGGAAGTGCTCAAGTCCGCGCCGCTCGCGTGACGCCCGCATAGCCGCAACCAGGAGCGACCGTGCCGATCGAGGGAATGAACCACTTCAACGTGCTCTCCAACGACGTGGACGCCACGCGCCGCTTCTACGTCGGCGTCCTGGGCCTGGTCGAGGGCGACCGTCCGCCGTTCGGGTTTCCCGGACTCTGGCTCTACGCGGGAGGAAGCCCCATCCTGCACATCTCGGCGGCGAAGCTTCCCGCGCAGAGGAGTGGCGTGATCGAGCACATCGCGTTCACCGGCACCGACCTCGCCGGGACCGTGGCCCAGTTGAAGCGCCATGGAATCGAGCACACGCTGAATCGCCAAGTGGGGACCGGCATCTGGCAGGTCTTCTGCCATGACCCCATGGGTGCGCGCGTCGAGCTGGACTTCGATCCGTCCGAGGCGGCTCCGCCGGCGTCTTGAAATCTCTCGGTCGTTTCTTCATCGGAGTAATCCTCCTGCTCGGGCTGGCGGCGGCCGGCGCCTGGCTCTACCTCCACAAGTCACTGCCGCAGCTCGATGGCGAAGCGCGCGCCGCCGGCCTCAAGGCCGCGGTCGAGGTGATCCGCGACAAGGAAGGCGTGCCGCACATCTTCGCCACGAGCGAGCGCGACGCGTGGTTCGCGATGGGCTACGTTCATGCCCAGGACCGGCTGTGGCAGATGGAATTCCAGCGTCGCGTGTCGCAGGGACGGCTCGCGGAGTTCATCGGCGAGCAGGCCTTCGAGACGGACCGCCTGATGCGCACCCTGGGCCTCGCGCGCATGGCGGAGAAGATCGTGGCAAGACTCGACGCCGAGACCCGCGCGCACCTCGAGGCGTATGCCGCGGGAGTGAACTCGTATCTCGCGGCCGATCCGGTGCTGCCGGTCGAGTTCCAGGTGTTCCGCATCGAGCCGCAGGCGTGGAAGCCCGCCGACAGCGTGGGCTGGCTGCTGGTGATGGCGTGGGACCTCTCGGGCAACTGGCGCGCCGAGCTGGGCCGGTTGCGCTACGCCGCCAAGCTTGGGCGCGAGCGCGCCGGCGAGCTGATCCCGCCCTATCCCGGCGACACTGCCGCGCCATTGCCCGACTTCAAGGCGATCTACGCGGAGCTGGCACCCGCCGCTACGGCGCTGTTGCGGCTTTCGCCGCCGAGCGAAGAGGCGATCGGCTCCAACAACTGGGTGGTGGCGGGCAGCCGCAGCGAAACCGGCAAGCCGCTCCTCGCGAACGATCCTCACCTGGGGCTGCAGGCGCCGGCGCTCTGGTACCTCGCGCACGTCTCATGGCCCGCGGGGAACGTGGTGGGCGGCACGCTTCCGGGGTTGCCGTTCGTGGTCCTGGGCAGGAACGACCACCTCGCTTGGACGATGACCACTACCAACAGCGACACTCAGGACCTGTTCGTCGAGCGGATCGTGCCGGGCGATCCAACCTCCTACCTGACCCCCAAGGGCAAGGAGCTCTTCGAGGTGCGCGAGGAAGTGATCGTCGTGCGCGGCGAGGAGCGGCGCATGAAGGTGCGCTCCACACGCCACGGCCCGGTGCTCTCCGACACCGTGAAGAGTCTCGCGGGCGCGGCCCCGAAGGGCCACGTGATCGCGCTCGCGTGGGCCGCGTTGAGCGACGACAACTCGGCCGCGCGCGCCGGATTCGCGTTGAACCGCGCACGCAACCGCACGCAGTTCGTGGAGGGCCTGCGCGACTTCTACGCGCCGCACCAGAACGTGGTGTTCGCCGACCGCGAAGGTCACATCGGGTTCGTCGCGCCCGCGAAGGTGCCGGTGCGCCGCGCCGACAACGAGGCCGCCGGGCGGGTGCCGGTGCCGGGCTGGATCGCGAAGTACGACTGGGATGGCTTCATCCCCTTCGAGGGCCTGCCCGCTGTCCACAATCCCGCCTCGGGACGCATCGTCACCGCCAACCACAAGATCACGCCGCCGGG
>JBKJTM010000490.1:0-4963 GCA_046590805.1 Usitatibacter sp. | reverse complement strand
GCAACGCAGATCCCCGGTACTTGTTCAGAGCTTCCCTCTAGCGCGGAACCCGCACCGTGACCGCGGCGCCGCCTTCGGCGAACGTCACGTCGAGCGCCGCGCCCGCGGCCAGTCCCGCGCTGGAGCGGCGCACCTCGCCGCCCGCGTCGCGCACGATGCTGTAGCCGCGCGCCAGAACCTGGTTCGGATCGAGATGGCCGAGCGCCGCGCGCAACGCGACCAGGCGGCGCGCGCGCTCGCCCGCGCCGCGCGCCGCGGCCGCGTCGAGGCGCAGGCGCAGGTGTGCGAGATCGCGCTTCCCGCCGCCGGCATCGGGGAGCGCCCGCTTCATGCGGCGGGCGAGGACGGCGAGGCGCTCGCGATCGCGCGCGAGGCGCTCGGCGGGTGTGAGGAGCCGGCGCGCGAGGGCATCCAGTTGCTGCCCGCGCGTCTCCACGATGCGTCGCATGTCTCGCGCCAGCCGCCTGCGGTACGCGGAAACCGCGTCGCTCAGCGCCTCGCGGTCCGGGCTCGCCGCCACGGCGGCGGCGGTCGGCGTCGGCGCGCGAAGGTCGGCGACGAAGTCGGCGATGGAGAAATCGGTCTCGTGCCCCACGCCGCTCACCACCGGCAGCGCCGATGCGACGATCGCCCGCGTGACCGCCTCCTCATTGAAGCACCACAGGTCCTCGAGGCTTCCACCGCCGCGGCACACGATCAGCACGTCGCACTCGGCGCGCGCGTTCGCCTCGCGGATGGCGCGCACGATCTGTGACGCCGCGTATTCGCCCTGCACCTGCGCGGGATACACGACCACGGGGGTCATCGGCGCGCGGCGCCGCATCGTGGTGAGGACATCGCGCAAGGCCGCGGCCTGGGGCGAGGTGACGATGCCGATGGCGCGCGGGAAGGCCGGCAGCGGCCGCTTGCGAGCACTCTCGAACAGCCCTTCGGCCTGGAGCCGCGCCTTCAGCTTCTCGAACGCCTCGAAGAGCGCCCCCAGGCCCGCCTTGCGGATCTCCTCCACCACCAGCTGGTAGTTGCCGCGCGGCTCGTAGAGTGTCACGCGCGCGCGCACCTCGACCTGCAGGCCGTTCTCGGGGCGGAAGTCGAGGAACTGGGCGCGGGTCCTGAACATTGCGCACTCGATCTGCGCCGACGGGTCCTTGAGGCAGAAATACCAGTGGCCCGAGATGGCCAGCTTCACGTTCGAGAGCTCGCCCGAAACCCAGAGCACCTCGAACTGGTTCTCCAGCAGGGCGCGCACCCGCCTGTTCAGCTCGGAGACGCTTACGACGGGGGCGAGGAGGGGCATTTGCGGCGGCATGGCGTGCGTGATGGTAGGGGAAACCTGAGTTCGGATGTAGGAGGGGAGGAACTTCGATCGTAGGACAAGCGGTAAATCAGCGTAGGAGGCGCGGAAACCGGCGCTCTGCCGCCCTCTGCCGCGACAGGCCTATCCACCGTGGCCCTCGGGGATGGCGGCCACTGAGGCCGAAACTCTCCCACAGAGTGGCTTGACAGGGGAAAAATTATCTAAGTGCTTGATGAACCACGCAAAACGCCTAGCGCTCAATTCTTGAGCACACCAGAGAAAAGCCTTTGCGATTCGTCGCTTGGAGATGGTGCCGGAAACTCCTCCACAGGCTTATCCACAGGCTCTGTGGATGAATCGACACATGACTGTCACATTGTCCCGACAATCCCGTTTCACCTAAAAGAAATTGTTCGCTACGCCCCGGCGAACCCGGTTTGCACCCACGCCGGACTCGATTTCTGCCCCGCGACTGGCGAAGCATGCAGCATCAAGCATTTGGCCGCGCGAGTTGTGTTCGCCGCCGGATCCGTGCACAAGCCCTTGTGGACATTGGCGAGCGTGGGCTAAAGTGCCTGCGACCCCTAGGAGGAGTTTTCCGCAAGTGCTGTCGATCATCGAAGCGGCCGGCTGGCCGATCTGGTTCATCATCATCACCTCGGTCGTCGCCCTGGCCATCATCGGCGAGCGTTCGTGGTCCCTCAGGACCTCGCTGGTCGCGCCGCGCGACATCCTGCCCACCACCATCCGCGAATACCAGGCCAAGGGCGTGAGCCAGGACCTCGTGAACCGCCTCCAGGCCGGGCCGCTGATCGGCCGCGTGTTCGCCGCGGCGCTGGTGAACGAGAAGAGCCCGCGCGAGGTGATCAAGGACGCGGTCGAAGACGCCGGGCGAGCGGTCGCGCTCGATCTCGAGCGCTTCCTCAACACGCTCGGCACCATCGCCACCATCTCCACGCTGCTGGGCCTATTCGGCACCATCGTCGGCATGATCGAGATCTTCGGCTCGCAGAACCCGGCGAGCGGCGCCGGCAACCCGGCGCAACTCGCGCACGGCATCTCGGTGGCGCTCTACAACACCCTCTTCGGCATCGCCGTCGCCATCCCGGCGGTGATCTTCTACCGCCACTTCCGCCACCGCGTGGAGGTGCTGGTGGTGGAGATGGAGAGCCAGGCGATCAAGCTGATCGAGATCGTCCACGGCGAGCGCCGCGCATGAACTTCCGCCGCGGGCGGGAAAAGGAATACCCGTACATCGACCTGATCCCGCTGATCGACATCCTGATCGTCATCCTGATTTTCCTGTTCCTCACGACGACCTACAGCCGATTCGCGGAGCTGCAGATCAACCTCCCCGAGGCGGCCGCGGAGAGGAGCTCGGAGAAGCCCGCGATGCTGAGCGTGGCGGTGGATTCCGGCGGCAAGTACGCGATCAACGGCGTGGCCACGGTCTTCAACAGCACGCAAAGCTTTGCGGCCGCGCTCAAGGACGCCGCCAAGGGCGCGAAGGAGCCGGTGGTGGCGATCAGCGCCGATGCGCGCGCCACCCACCAGTCGGTGATCGACGTGATGGAGAGCGCCCGGCTCGCGGGCTACAACCACATCTCCTTCACCACGCAGCGGAAGTAGCCCCGTTGAACGCCTGGCTCGAAGCCGAATGGCAGAGGCTGGGCGGCGGCGCGCTGGTCTTCCTGCCGTTGACGCTCGTCTTCGCGGTGCTGGTCGCGGTGCGACGCTTCCTTTACCGGGTCCGGATCCTGCCCTCGTGGCGCGCGCCGGTCCCCGTCATCGTGGTGGGCAACGTGAGCGTGGGCGGCAGCGGCAAGACGCCGCTCGCGATCGCAGTGGTCGACCTGCTGCAGCGCCGCGGCTGGACTCCCGGCGTCGTCGCCCGTGGCTACGGGCGCGTGCCGCCGCGCGAGGCCGATCCCCTGGGTGTCGTGCGCGTCTATCCCGACATCGCGACCCCGGAGCATTTTGGCGACGAGCCGGTCCTGATCGCGCGCCGCTCACGCGTGCCGGTATACATCTCCCCCGACCGCCCGGCCGCGGCGCGCGCGCTGCTGGCGGCGCACCCCGAGGTGAACGTCCTGGTGAGCGACGATGGGCTGCAGCATTACGCGCTCGACCGCGACGTGGAGCTCGCGGTCGTGGATGGCGAGCGCCGCTTCGGCAACGGCCTGATGCTGCCGTCCGGGCCGCTGCGCGAGCCGGTGAAGCGGCTCGCGAGCGTCGATGCCGTGGTGATGAATGGCGGCCATTCCGACACCGTCCTCGGCCCGCGCCAGTTCACCATGCTCCTCGGCCGCGAGCGCTTCGCCGCGCTCGCCTCCAACGAGGAGCTCTCGCCGCAGGAATTCGCGTCGATGGCGCGTGGCCGTTCGGTGGCGGCGATCGCCGGCATCGGCAATCCCGAGCGCTTCTTCGGGCACCTCGAGCGCCTCGGCGTCCAGGCCCGCAACCGCGCGTTTCCCGACCATTACGCCTTCCAGCCCGCCGACCTCAAGCTTCCCGGGGCGGAACTGGTCGTCATGACCGAAAAGGATGCCGTAAAATGCGCGGCATTCGCCGACGCGCGAATGTGGCTGATGCGCGTCGATGCCATGCTGTCCCCCGAGTTCGAAGAGTTCCTCCTCACCCGCATCGCCCAATCGCCCCGGAGACCGCATGGACCCCAAGCTGCTTGAAATCCTGGTCTGTCCCCTTTGCAAGGGGCCTTTGCAGTGGAACAAGGAAGCGCTCGAGCTGGTGTGCAAGGGCGACCGGCTCGCCTTCCCGGTGAAGAACGACATCCCGGTGATGCTCGAGGACGAAGCGCGCACCCTGCGGCCCGAAGAAGAGCCCTGATCCAAGCGCCGTGGAGCCGCTCGCCTTCAAGGTGATCGTCCCGGCGCGCATGCGCTCCACGCGCCTGCCCGGGAAGATGCTCGCCGACATCGGCGGCAAGCCCCTCATCGCGTGGACCGCTGCCCAGGCGGCCGCGAGCGGCGCCGACGAGGTGGTGATCGCCACCGACCACCAGGACATCGCCGATGCCGCGGCCGCGCACGGGTTCAAGGTCTGCACCACGTCGGCGGCCCACGAGACCGGCACCGACAGGCTCGCCGAGGCGGTGGGGCTGCTCGGCCTCGGCGACGGCGAGATCGTGGTGAACCTCCAGGGCGACGAGCCGCTCATCGATCCGCAACTGGTGCGCAAGGTGGCCGCGGAGCTGGCGTTGCGGCCCAAGGCCTCGATCGCGACCGCGGTGCACCCGATCACGAGCGCCGCGACCTTCTTCGATCCGAACGTGGTGAAGGTGGTGATCGATACCGAGGGCTACGCCCAGTATTTCTCGCGGGCGCCGATCCCGTTCGCGCGGGATGCGTTCGCCGCCTCCCGCTCGAGCCTGCCGCCCGGCCTGCCGGCCTTCCGCCACATCGGCATCTATGCCTACCGGGTGTCCTTCCTGCGGGAGTATTCCTCCCTCTCGCCTACGCCCGCGGAGCGCTTCGAGGCGCTGGAGCAGCTGCGGGCACTGGGGCATGGGCGGCGCATCGCCATCGCTTTCTGGGGCGAGGCCCTGGAGCCGGGGGTGGACACCGCGGCGGACCTGGAGCGGGTGAGGCGTCTGCTGGCGAAAGAGGTCCGTCCGTTATAATCGCAGGCTTTACGCAACGGGCCCTCGGG
>JBKJTM010000353.1:0-4123 GCA_046590805.1 Usitatibacter sp. | reverse complement strand
GTTGTCGGCGTTGAAGTACAGCGTGTTGTGGCCGAACAGCATGCCCTCGGGCGTGAACTCCTTCTTCAGCAGCGTGTGCTGGAAGCCGGCGGCCGGGAACACGAACTTGGTCTTGCCGTCCATCAGGCCGGCGCCGTGCGCGGTCTTCATGAAGATCGGCAGGTCGGCGAACAGCAGCGAAGAGAACACCAGGTCGGGCTTGGCCGCCTTCAGCGCCGCGACGTGCGAGGTGAGGTCGAGCGTGCCGACCTTGGGCCACTGGTCGGCGACGACCTTGTGCTCGACGCCGAACTTCTTCAGCAGCGCCTGGAAGGCGGCGAAGTTGTTGCGGCCGTACGAATAGTCCGGGTTGATGCCGGCGATCGTGGCGAACTGGCCTTTCCAGTGCTTGATCGCCAGCAGAGAACCCATCACCGCTTCGCACTCGTTGTCGGTGCTGCGGAAGATGTAGCGCGGGTTGGCCATGGTCTCCTTCACGCCATCCTGGGTGGTGCCGTCCCAGAAGATGGTGAGCGCCTTCATCTCCTCGGCGACCGCTCCCATGGCGAGGCTCACGCCGGAGGAAACGATGCCCTGCACGCAATCCACCTTGTCCTGCAGCACGAGCTTCCTCAGCCGCTCGATCGAATCCTTGGGATTGGTCTCCTCCTCGACGATCAGCTCGATCTTGCGACCGGCGATGCCGCCGCCCGCGTTGATACGCTCCACCGCGAACTGCGTGCCGCGCAGGCCGCACTCGCCAATGGTCCCGGCAATGCCCGCCTTGGGCGCGATGATGCCGACGCGCAGCGGTCCGCTTTGGGCGAGCGCGGGAAAGCTCAAGTACGGCGAGGCCGCGGCGACCACGCCCGTGCCCCCTATGGCCTGCAAAAGTCTCCTGCGCTTGCTGTTCATCATGTTGTTCTCCTCCTGGGTGGGTGCTGCACCTGAATAATCACATGTCGGTCGTGTCGCGGGTGAATTTCTCGATGACGTCGAGCAGCCTGTCCGCGGCCTTCGCCGCGCGCCGCGGATCGCCCGCGGCGATGGCGCGCGCGATGTCCGCATGCAGCTTGGCCGTGAGCGGCATGTCGGCCGCTTGCTTGTAGTGTATGTACCAGAAACGCCGCGAGAGCGAGTGCATGAGGCTCATCGCCCCCGCGGCGAACTCGTTGTGCGAGGCGCTGCTGCAGAGCGTGTTGAACTCGCGGTCGGTGCGCATGAAGGTCACGTCGTCGTTCACCTTCGCCGACTTCTCGAAGCGCTCGGCGAGGCCGAGGAAGCGCCCGCGCTCCCCGTCGGTGGCGCGGCGCGCGGCGCTGCGGGCGATGAGGCGCTCCAGCTCGCGGCGCACCTCGAGGAGTCGCAGCTGGCGCTTCACGTTGATCTCGGAGACCACGATGCCGCGCCGCGGCAGGATCGTCACCAGGCTCTCGCGCGCCAGGCGCTGCAGCGCCTCGCGGATCGGCGTGCGCCCGATGCCCAGCGTCCGCGCAAGCTCCGCCTCGGAGACCACCGTCCCCGGCGCGAGCCTTAGCGTGACCATCATCTCCTCGAGGTCCGCATAGGCCCGGTCGGTGAGGCTCTGGGCTACCGGTGCTTTCGCTTTTCGACGAGCGACAGGAATTTTTCGAACTCCTTCTCGTCCACGCCATAGCTGTGGTCGTCGTCCGGGAACGTGCCCGCCTTCACTTCCGAGATGTACTGCGTGATTCCCTTGACGGCCACCTCGGTCAGGTTGGCGAAGCGCTTGGTGAACTTGGGCTTGAAGTCGGTGAAGACCCCGAGGAGATCGTGGCAGAGGAGGATTTGCCCGTCGCAGCCGACGCCCGCGCCGATGCCGATGGTGGGGATCTCGAGCTGCTCGGAGACGACGCGCGCGATCTTCGCCGGCACCGCCTCGAACTCCAGCATGAAGCAGCCCGCATCCTGGATGGCGAAGGCGTCCTCGAGGATCTTCATCGCACCCTCCGCGGTCTTGCCCTGGATCCTGAAGCCGCCGAACATCGCCACCGTGTGCGGCGTCATGCCGATGTGCGAGGCGGTGGGAATGCCCGCGTCCACCATCGCCTTCAGGATGTGCGCCTGGCTCTTGCCGCCCTGGGGCTTGACCGCGTCGCTGGCGGCCTCCTGCATGAAGCGCGTGGCGTTGGTGAGCGCGCGCTCGACGGTGTTGTAGCTCTGGTAGGGCATGCAGCCGAGCACGAAGGTGTTGGGCGCGCCGCGGCGGATCGCCTGCGCGTGCAGGACCATCATGTCCATCGTGGCCGGAATGGTGTTGGGATGCCCGTGCGCGATCATCGCCAGGCTGTCGCCCACCACCGCCACGTCGACCCCGGCCATCTCGGCCCAGCGCGCGGCGGTGTACTCCGGCACCGACATGTAGACCATTTTCTCGCCGGTGTGCTTGGAGTCGCGAATTTCCTGGAGCGTGCGCTTGTTCCTCGGCGGCGGCGGTTGCGACACGGGCGTCCTCGCGGTTGACAGGCCACTGATCGACAACTAATATATCAGACGTCGATGATCTGCATCAAGGGCCGCGCCATGATGACCGAACGCCAGCGCAAATTCCGCGAAAAGTACGTCTCCGAGATCAGTCCCTGGTACAACGGGCTGCTGCATATCGGCGTGATGTACGGCTTCGGGGTCGGCTCGATCATCTGGTGCGTGAGCCGCATGCAGGGCGCCACCTGGGAATGGCTGTTGATCGTCCCGGTGGCCCTCGCCGGCAACTTCATCGAGTGGGCCATGCACCAGCACGTCATGCACCGGCTGATCGACAAGTTCGCAATCCGCGCGATCTACGACCGCCACACCCGCCAGCACCACCAGTATTTCACCGACAACGATCCCACCATCCACTCGGTCAGGGAGTTCCGCATCGTGTTCTTCCCGTGGCGGGTGCTGGCGGTGCTGGTGGTCGCCGGGGGACTGATCTCGCTCGCCATGGCGTTCGCCATCAACCCGAATGCGGGCTACGTGACCTTCATCACCATGATCGGCCATTACATGGTGTACGAGACTTTCCACTTCTGCTGCCACGTCCCGGAGAGTGCTTTCGTGCGCAACATGCCTTTCGTGAACACCATCCGGCGGCACCACCGGGCGCACCACAACATGGGGATCATGATGCACGTGAACATGAACCTCACCTTCCCCATCGCCGACTGGGCGCTGGGAACGAGCGACCTCGACCGCGGCCTGATCGGCCACCTCTTCAACGGCTACAGCGACAAGCACGTGAAGGAGGAGCTGAAGCCCGTCATCGCGCGCTTCCGTACGTCGGAGACCCAGGACGCACGCTGCACCCTCGACGGTCCGAGGCTGGAAGCCGAAGAGGTCGAGACCATCCGCCACGCCATCAGCCACGCGTAGCGCGCGGGGCGCCCGGCCCTGCGATAATGGCGCTCCCGTCCCACTTGCCGAGACCGAACCAATGCCCGCCTTCCGGACCTGCGCCCTGCTCGCCTTCGCCTCGCTCGCGCTGTCGGCCTTCGCCGCGCCGCCCAACGCCTGCGCGATCATCACCGCCGAGGACATCACGCCGATCTCCGAGCGCCCGGTGGAGAAATACCGTGCGCAGAAGACCGGCAACCCCTCCGAATGCGCCTTCCTCGACGCGCGCAACGGCGCGATGTTGGTGGTGAACCTGAAGGAGGTCCAGTACGCGGTCAAGGACGAGTTCGACGTCGAGCGCGGCAACCTGGAGAAGATCTACCGCTCGAAGGCGAAGATGATCGATACCGTCGGCGACGGCGCCTTCTGGCTCGCCGCCAACAAGCAGATGGTGTTCCGCAAGGGCAAGGTGATCGCTTCGGTGAGCTTCCAGGCGCCCAAGAACCAGAACGAGGTCGACACCGGCCAGATCGCGCGCCTGATCGAATCGCGCATCAAGTAGTGCGCCTCGTCCCCGGCAGCCTTTCCCTCCACGAACTCCACGCCTTCGCCCGCTCCGGCGAGCCGCTCACCCTAGGCGAGGGGACGCGGGAGCGCCTGGCCGAGGGCGCGCGCGCGGTGGCGCGCATCGTCGCCCAGGGCGAGCCGGTCTACGGCATCAACACAGGGTTCGGCAAGCTCGCCCAGACCCACATCCCGACCGACCAGCTCGAGCTGCTGCAGAAGAACTTGGTCCTGTCGCACAGCG
>JBKJTM010000281.1:0-5886 GCA_046590805.1 Usitatibacter sp. | reverse complement strand
TGGTCATCGTCAGGTTGCCGAACCGGACACGGACCTTGTCACCCAAGGCACAGACTAGTGGGTCGATCCCGGGAAACGCCCGGCTGTTCCACGTCCAGAGATTGAAGTCGGTCATCGTGTTGACCTTGGGCACGTAAGCTCCCGGCTCGATGTCATAGGCGTTGAGCAGGAAGACGAAGTCACGATCGACCCTGCGGAAGGTCGGGTCCTTCGGGTGGACGACAAAAAATCCCATCATGCCCATGGCCATCTGCACCATCTCGTCGGCGTGCGGGTGGTACATGAAGGTACCGCTCTTCATGAGCTCGAACTCGTATACGAACGTCTTGCCAGGCTTGATATGCGGCTGGGTGAGCCCGCCGACGCCGTCCATCCCGCAGGGCAGGATCTGGCCGTGCCAGTGGATCGTCGTGTGCTCGGGCAGCTTGTTGGTCACGAAAATCCGCACGAAGTCACCCTCGACCACCTCGATCGTGGGGCCGGGGGACTGTCCGTTGTAGCCCCAGAGGCGCGCCTTCATTCCGGGCGCCAGTTCGCGCTCCACGGGCTCGGCCACCAGGTGGAACTCCTTCCAGCCGCCTTTCATGCGGAAGGGCAGCGTCCAGCCGTTGAGCGTCACCACCGGGTTGTATGGGCGCCCGGCGCTGGGCGCGAGGGGCGGCGCCATGAGCGGGCTCGTCTGCGTCGCCGCTTCGGGCACCGCGCCCATCGCGGCCTTGCTCACCGCTGCCGCCCCGAGCATCAACCCCGCGCCCGAAAGAAAACCTCTGCGACTCGTCATCGTGATTCCCGTATTGGCCTCAATGCCCGCCCGTGGTCGCGGAGGGGGCTTTCATTTCCATGGCGACCGCGCCCAGCGGCCGGCCCACGATGGCTGCGCGGAGCGCCGCGTCGGCGAGCCAGAAATCCCGCTCCGCGTCGATCGCCTGGATGACGCTCGCGATCTGCGCGCGTGAATCCGCCAGCAGCTCGAAGACGCCGATCAGCATGCCGTTGTACTTGAGCAGCATCTCGTCGGCGATCGCCTTCCTCAGCGGCACGACCTCGTCGCGGTAGTGGCGGGCGATGTCGTATGCCGTGCGGTAGGCGCCGAAGCTCTCTCGGACCTGGGAGGTCGCCTGCATGCCCGCCATCGCGGCGCGGTTCAGGGCGGCCATGTACGCAGCCTCGGCCCCGGCGCGGTGCGCGTCGCCGAAGTCGAAGATCGGCAGTGGCATCTCGATCTCGTAGCCCTTCTGCACCGGCTTGCCCGTCTCGCTGTTACGCACGGCGGCCACGTGCAGCTCGTTGACGAAGCTGGTGACGCGGGTGAGGCCTTGCTGCCGCGCCAGGTAGTCCAGCTCCGCGCGCGCCATGCGCACGTCGAGCCTCTCGTCGAGCGCGGTGCGCGCGAGCGCCGATTCGTCCTGCGGCGCGGCCGGAAGCTCCGGCAGGCGCTCGGGCAGGCGCAGTAGCGCCGCCTCCCCCGCGTCGAGCCCGAGCACGCGCACCAGCGCCTCGCGCGCGGAGCGCGCCGCATGCTGCGCGCGGGCGAGCTGGGCGACGGCATCGGCATAAAAGGCCTGCTCGCGCGCGCGCTGCAGCTTGCTGAAATTGCCCACCGCCTGCATGCGCCGCGCGAGCTCGGCGCTGGCGTCCGCCGCGTTCTTCGCCTGCTCGGCATACGCGGCCGCCTGCTGCGCCGCCACTGCCCGCACCCACGCCTGCCTAGCCTCGGCGGCTGCCTGCACGATGTCGGAAGCCGCGCGCAGACGCAGGTGGCGCTGCTGGAAGTCCGCCGCGCGCAGCCGCGCCGGCAGCAGCAGCACGTCGAAGACCGAGAACGCGAGCATGCGCCCGATGTCCTTGTCGATGCCGCCCTCCTCGCGCCGCAGCAGACGCTCGAAGGTGAACACCGGATTCGGCAGGCGCGCCGATTGCACCGCCGCCGCGGAGCGCGCCACGCCATCGTAGAGCGACGCCTGCATCGCGGGACTGTGGGCCACCGCGATGCGCACTGCATCATCGGCCGCGAGCGGCTCGGCGAGAATCTTCTGCACCGCGGCGCGAGCCTCGCGGCGCTCGTCATCCGAGCGCAGCAGGCGGGGCGGCGCGCCGACGCTGTCGCCGGCGAGGGCCGACGCCTCCTGGAGCTCGCGCGCCGGATCGAAGGTAGCGCACCCGGCGAGCAAGACGGTCAACGCCCCGGATACCACACGCGAGGCGAGCGTCATTGCTTGCCCTTCATCAATCCCACGTGACCGCCGCTCTCGCGCACCTCGTCGTTCGCCGCCCGCCATTGCTTCATCGGCTCGTCCGGCGCGAATGGACGGTACCCCGTGAAGGGCGAGCGATAGCTGGCGGAATCGCGCGTGGGTGCCGCGGGTTGCGGAGCCGCGACGGGCCTTGCGTCGGCCTTGGCTGGGGGCTTTTCCTCGGCCTTCGTCGCCGGCTTCCCGTGGAGCGAGTGCGCGGCCTGCGGCCACACCGCGGCCGAGTGCAGCAAGGCGAGCAGCCCCGCCCATGCCACCAGCAGTTTCATGCAGATCCTTCGCGAGAATGGGGCGCGAGTCGCCGCCGTGAATCCGATCTGGAGATAGTAGACCGCGGCACGACGCCAAATTTCCGTCGCCAAGATTACGGATTCGTAAGCTTCATCGCCGGAAAACGCAGCACAAAGCGCACACCGTCGCCGCGGCTCGCGGCCTCCACCCCTCCGCCCAGCAGCTTCATGATCGAATCGACGATCGCCAGTCCCAGGCCCGCGCCCTCGACGTCGCGCCCGCGCGCCACGTCGCGCCGCGCGAAGCGTGCGAACAGCCGCCGCAGCTCGCCCTCGGGAATGGCGTCCGCGGGGTTGGAGACCGCCACCCGGCAGGCTTCGGGATCGCACTCCACCTCCACCTCGATGGTGGAGCCGCACGGCGCATAGCGCACCGCATTCGACAGCAGGTTCGTGAGCGCCCGCCGCACCAGCAGCCGGTCGGCGGCGAGGCGCCCCTCACCGCGCACGGTGATGCGCTGCGCCTTCTCCGCCGCGGCGGCCTCGAAGTATTCGGCGACGCTCTCGATTTCGGGGCGCAGCTCGATCTCCTCGACGTTCAACTCGATCATGCCGCGGTCGGCGCGCGCGAGGAACAGCATGTCGGCCACCATGCGCTGCAGCCGCTCGAGTTCCTCCAGGTTGGAATGCAGCGCGTCCTGGTATTCGGGCGCGGCGCGCGGGCGGCTCAGCGTGACCTGGGTCTGCAGCAGCAGGTTGTTGAGCGGCGTGCGCAGCTCGTGCGCAATGTCGGCGGAGAACTGCTCGAGGGCTGCGAAGCTCTCTTCGAGGCGCTCGAGCATGCGGTTGATGCTGTCGGCGAGCCCGTGGACCTCGCGGGGCGCATCCTCGAGGTCGAGCCGCGCGCCAAGGCGCCGCGCCGTCACCTCCTCGGCGCGCGCGGCCACCTGGGCGAGAGGCGCGAGCCCCCGGCGCGCCACCAACCACGCGAGCAGCGCGCTCGCGACCGTGCCCAGGAATGCCACCAGTGCGGCGACCGCGGCGTGCTCGCGCAGCAGCTTGCGAGTGTCGGTGGTCTCGATCGCCAGCACCACCTCGGCGGAACCCGCATCCACGCCTTTCCACGCGTGGCGGGTCCGATGCAGCAGCCAGCTCCGCGCACCCGCCGCGATCTCCTCGTATTGCGAGTAGCCAAGCCGCGCGGCGGCCACGGTCACTTCAGGCGGAAGCTCGAGCAGCCAGCGCCCCGAGGAATAAACGCCGATGGAAAGGTGCGGGTGGCCGACGGGCACGTCGCGAATACGATCCAGCGCTCCGACGAGCGCGTTCGGCCCCGCGAGTTCTCCAAGCAAGAGCTCCACGAGCTGCGTCTTGCCGGAAATCTCCGCCAGATCGTTCGCCTCGAGCCGCATGCGCAGCGCGTGATAGAGCGAGTACCCGGCGCCCGCCATGATGATCGCCGCCCCCAGCACGAAGTGCAGCACCAGGCGCGCGACCAGCGATCGGGCGCGGGCGTGCCTGTTCACGCGGGCCGGTCCTCCATCACGTAGCCGAAACCACGCACGGTGTGCACGAGCTTCTTCGCGAAGGGATCGTCGATCTTGCCGCGCAGGCGGCGCACCGCCACCTCGACCACGTTGGTATCGCTGTCGAAATTCATGTCCCAGACCTGCTCGGCGATGAGGGTGCGGGAAAGCACCTCTCCACTGCGCCGCATGAAGAGCAGCAGCAGCGCATATTCCTTGGCGGTCAGGTCGACGCGCTGCCCTGCGCGCTCCACGCGGCGACGCAGCAGGTGGACCTCGAGGTCGGCGATGCGCAGGATGTCGCCCTCGCGCTCCTTGCCGCGGCGCAGGAGGGCACGCACGCGCGCGAGCAGCTCGGAGAACGCGTAGGGCTTGACCAGGTAGTCGTCGGCGCCGATCTCGAGGCCGCGCACGCGATCCTCGACGCGATCGCGCGCGGTGAGGAAGAGGACCGGCGTCTGGTGGCGCCTGCGGATCTCCTTCAGCACTGCCCATCCGTCCATGCCGGGCAGCCCCACGTCGAGGATGATGAGGTCGTAGGCGGAGGTGGTCGCGTGGTGCACGGCGTCGATGCCGTTTTGCACCCAGTCGACCACGAAGCCGTTCTCGCCCAGGCCCTTGACCAGGTACTCGCCCGCGTGTGCCTCGTCTTCCGCCAGCAGCAATTTCACCCCACCCTCCGATCCGCAAAGCGTACCGGAAGCGTCCGCGAACGACGCCCGGATGACAGGTTTGTAATGTTTGCGTAACGGAAACCAACCATGCCCCACCCCTATCCTAAGGGTGACGAATTCACGTTTTCCGGAGGTCCCCATGAAACGATTCGCAGTCCTGCTCGCCGCCGCCTCGCTGGTGGCTATCCCCGCGCTTGCGTCGTCCGGCCACGCCGGGCAGCACGCCTCGGAGAAAAGCGCGGCAAGCGCAGAGGCGCTCGCCGACGGCGAGGTGAAGAAAGTGGACAAGGACGCGGGCAAGGTCACCATCAAGCACGGCCCGCTCGCATCGCTCGACATGCCTGCCATGACGATGGTCTTCCGGGTGAAGGATCCCGCCATACTCGAGACGATGAAGACCGGCGACAAGATCCGCTTCAAGGCCGAAAAGCTCGGCGGAAACTACACCGTCACCGAGCTCCAGCCAGCCAAGTGAAGGTGGGCCGGGACTTTTACGACGGACGCTTCGCGCAGGCCTGAGACGGGCAAGTACATTGCCCCGCTGGGCTATCGCGCGCTCACCCGGTGGTACGACCGGGTGCTCGCCGCGACCACGCGCGAGGCGGTATGGCGACAGTGCTTGATCGAACACGCCGCGATCCGGGACGGCGAGCGCGCGCTCGACCTGGGCTGCGGCACCGGAACGCTCGCCTCGGCGCTCTCGGCCGGCGCGCCACGCGCCGAAGTGTTCGGCCTGGACGCTGACCCGGAGGCGCTCGATTCGGCGCGCCGCAAGGCGGGCGCATCGGGCCGTCCGCTGCAGCTGTGCCGTGGCCTCGCCCAGGACCTCCCGTTTCCCGACGGTTCGTTCGACCTCGTCGTCTCCAGCCTCTTCTTTCATCACCTTTCGCGCGAAGCGAAGCGCGCCGCGCTGCGGGAGAGCCGGCGCGTCCTGCGCCACGATGGCCGCCTGCTGCTCGCCGACTGGGGTGCGCCGCTGGGTTTCCCGACCCGGGCCGGCTTCTTCCTGGTGCAGCTCCTCGACGGTTTCGAGACCACGCGCGACAGCGTGATTGGCGCGATGCCGGAGCTGATCAGGCAAGCGGGCTTCGGCGAGCTGCTCGAGCACCTGCCGGTCGCGACGGCCATGGGCACGGTTCGCCTGTGGGAGGCGCGCCACGATTAGAACACCGCCGGCTAGAACACCGCCGGCGCGCCCTTATTC
>JBKJTM010000327.1:0-6394 GCA_046590805.1 Usitatibacter sp. | reverse complement strand
TTGACCAGCGTGATGTAGTAGTAGCAATCCTCCTGTTCGGTGAGCATGCGGCGCATGCCGTCCTGCACGATCACCGCGACCTCGAACGCGAACGTCGGATCGTACGAAATGCAGTTCGGCACGACCGACGACAGGATGTGGCTGTGGCCGTCCTCGTGCTGCAGGCCCTCGCCGTTCAGCGTCGTGCGACCCGCGGTGCCGCCCATGAGGAAGCCGCGCGAGCGCATGTCGCCCGCGGCCCAGACGAGGTCGCCGATGCGCTGCATGCCGAACATCGAATAGAAGATGTAGAACGGGATCATCGGCACGTTGTTGTTCGAGTACGACGTCGCCGCCGCGATCCACGAGCACATCGCGCCCGCCTCGTTGATGCCTTCCTGGAGGATCTGCCCGGTCTTGTCCTCCTTGTAGAACATCAGCTGGTCGCTGTCCTCGGGCTCGTAGAGCTGCCCGACCTGCGAGAAGATGCCCAGCTGCCGGAAGAGGCCTTCCATGCCGAAGGTGCGCGACTCGTCGGGCACGATCGGAACCACGTTCTTGCCGAGGCCCTTGTCCTTCACCAGCGCCGTCAGCATGCGCACGAACGCCATCGTGGTGGAGATCTCGCGCCCCTCGCCGGTGGCGTCGGTGATCGCCTTGAACGACTCGAGCTTCGGCGCCTCGAGCCTGGAAGTCTTGCGGCGCCGCTGCGGAAGCGAGCCGCCGCGCTGCGCGCGCAGCTCCCTCAGGTACTTCATCTCCGGGGAGTCGTCGGCCGGCTTGAAGTAGGGGATGTCGGCCAGCTTGTCGTCGGCGATCGGGATGTTGAAGCGGTCGCGGAACTGCTTCAACGCCTCGATCGGCATCTTCTTCTGCTGGTGCGCGATGTTCTTGCCCTCGCCCACCGCGCCCATGCCGTAGCCCTTCACCGTCTTGGCGAGGATCACCGTCGGCTGGCCCTTGTGCTTCACCGCCGCGGCGTACGCCGCGTAGACCTTGTGCGGGTCGTGCCCGCCGCGATTGAGGCGCCAGATGTCCTCGTCGGACATGTTGGCGACCATCGCCTTCAGCTCCGGGTACTTGCCGAAGAAGTGCTCGCGCACGTAGGCGCCGTCGCGGCTCTTGAATTTCTGGTACTCGCCGTCGACCGCGTCCTCCATGCGCTTCAGGAGGAAGCCCTGCTTGTCGCGGGCGATGAGCGGGTCCCAGTAGGAGCCCCAGATCAACTTGATCACGTTCCAGCCGGCGCCGCGGAACACGGCTTCCAGCTCCTGGATGATCTTGCCGTTGCCGCGGACCGGGCCATCGAGGCGCTGCAGGTTGCAATTGATGACGAACACCAGGTTGTCGAGGCTTTCGCGAGAGGCGAGGCCGATGGCGCCGAGCGACTCGGGCTCGTCCATCTCGCCGTCGCCCATGAAGGCCCACACCTTGCGGCCCTCGGTCTTGGCGTGGCCGCGATGCTCGAGGTAGCGCAGGAACCGCGCCTGGTAGATGGCCTGGATCGGACCGAGGCCCATCGACACCGTCGGGAATTGCCAGAAGTCGGGCATCAGCCACGGGTGCGGATAGGAGGAGATGCCCTTGCCGTCGACTTCCTGGCGGAAATTGTCGAGCTGCGCCTCGGTGAGCCGGCCCTCGAGGTAGGCGCGCGCGTAGACGCCGGGCGAGGAGTGGCCCTGGATGTAGATCAGGTCGCCGCCCTGCTTTTCGTTGGGCGCGTTCCAGAAATGGTTGAAGCCCACGTCGTAGAGCGTGGCGGCGGAGGCGAAGCTCGCGATGTGGCCGCCGAGCTCGAGGTCCTTCTTGCCGGCGCGCAGCACGGTGGCCACCGCATTCCAGCGCACGTAGGAGCGTAGTCGCGCTTCCAGCGCCTGGTCGCCCGGGAGCTGCTCCTCCAGGTGCGGCGGGATGGTGTTGAGGTACGCGGTCTGCGCGTTGTAGGGAAGGTACGCCCCGGAGCGGCGCGCCTTGTCGACCAGTTGCTCGAGCAGGAAGTGCGCGCGTTCGGGGCCCTCGATCTCGAGGACGGCGTCGAGGGAATCGACCCATTCGCGAGTCTCCAGCGGATCGATGTCTTGCAGGCGGTCCATGTCGGCCTTCGTGGAGTGTGCGGCGGGGTTGGATGCGGATGATGGGCCCGGAGGAAAGGGCCGGTCGAGGCCCAATCGTATAATGACTGTCGTCGGCGCGGAAAGCCGCGTCGGAACAGCAGTTGTGCCTCCGCGGACGAAACGAAAGCCCCAGAGAAATCATGGACATCGGGCGCGAAGCGGGATTGTTTCTGAAAAAAGCTTTTTAAGTTATTATAAAACCAAGTTTTTGCGGGTCGCGCGGCACTCTACGCCTTGTCGTTGCTGGGCGGGGCCGGGCGATGGGGACAGCGTCAATAAAAGCCGGAAACGGTATGAGAGAACAGGCGCACCGGACATGAATCTTTCGCAGTCGCTCCAGTCGGCGAGCCTGACCGATCCGGGGCGCGTTCGCGACCACAACGAGGACTGCATCGAGTCGCGTCCGGAAATCGGCCTCTACGTGCTTGCCGACGGCATGGGGGGCTACAACGCGGGCGAGGTCGCGAGCGGCATGGCCACCTCGCTGATTGCCGACGGCGTCCAGGAGCAGTGGGACCTGCGCGAGGTGGACAAGCTCGAGCGCGACGCGGCGAAGAAGCTCGCCGAGACCACGCTCGCCGAGCACATCGCACGCGCCAACGCGGCGATCTTCAACACTTCCCAGAACAACCCCGAATGCGCGGGGATGGGCACCACGCTGGTGGTGTGCCTGTTCTACGACGACTTCCTCGCCGTCGCCCACATCGGCGATTCGCGCCTCTACCGGCTGCGCGGCGAGGAGATGGAGCAAGTGACGCGCGACCACTCGCTGCTGCAGGAACAGCTCGACTCCGGCCTGATCACGCCGGAGGAGGCCAAGCTTTCGCAGAACAAGAACCTGGTGACGCGCGCGCTCGGCATCGATCCTTCCGTGGACGCCGAGATCCACGTCTACGAGGCCCGGCAGGACGACATCTTCCTGCTGTGCTCCGACGGGCTGTCGGACATGGTCGAGGACGAGGAGATCCGCCTCACCGTGCTCACGCTCAAGACCAACCCCGAACTCACGGTGCAGCAGCTGGTGCAGGCCGCCAACGACAACGGCGGCCGCGACAACATCTCCGCGATGCTGATCCGCGTGACCGAGCCCTTCGGCGTCGCGCGGGGATGGCTCGCCCGGTTGAAGGCACTATTCAGGTAACAGGCAAGGACAAAGACCATGGCCAAGCTGATCCTCAGCGTCGACGGGCAGGTGCTCAAGGAGTTCACGCTCTCCAAGGAGCGGACCCTCATCGGGCGCAAACCCCACAACGACATCCAGATCGACAACCTGGCGGTGAGCGGCGAGCACGCCGCGATCATCACCATCCTGAACGACTCGTTCATCGAGGACCTGGGCAGCACCAACGGCACCCTGGTGAACGGCAAGCCGACCAAGAAACACTTCCTGCAGAACAACGACGTGGTCGAGCTCGGCAAGCACAAGCTCAAGTATTTCACCGACGCGCCCACGGCCGCGACCGCCGCGGACTTCGAAAAGACCATGATCATCAGGAACCCCGCCAAGGCCGCGCCGCCTCCGGCTGCGGACAAGTCCCTGAGCGATACCCAGACGAACCTCAAGCCGCTGGCGATGGACGGGGCGAAGGCGCCCGAGCCTGCCAAGCCCGCGGCGCCCGAGTTGCCGATGCCGAAGCACATGGCCGAGGCGCCGAAGCCCGCGCCGGAAATGCCGCGGCCCGCGCCGGAAATGCCCAAGCCCGCGGCCCCACCCGCCCATGCCGCGCCCTCGCAGCCCGCGGGCGCCTCGGGCCCGCTGCGCGAGGCTGCAGTCCAGGTGCTCTCGGGCGCCGCCGCCGGCCGCACGCTGGACCTCACCAAGAACCTCACCACCATCGGCAAGCCGGGCCTGCAGGTGGCGGTGATCACCAAGCGCCCCAACGGGTTCTTCATCACCCACGTAGAAGGGGCCACTTACCCCACGCTGAACGGCGCCTCCCTGGGCGCCCAGGCGCGCGCCCTCAACGATCACGACCTGATCGAGATCGCGGGCGTGAAGATGGAGTTCTTCTACAAGCCGTGATGGCAGCCGGGCAGGGCGCGTGCGCTGTCCGGACGACCCCGCCCATGGGCGTTTCCGCCGCGCTAATTGTGTGCAACGCCACACAGCTGGCGTGGTAACGTTTGCCGACAATGGACCGAGAGTCCGTTCTCCATCGGGATCGTAGCCAGAGCGCGGATGGCCGTGAGCATGCGGCAGCCGCGTCTTTGGGACAAACGATGAAGATCAGGGTTTTGGGGTGCAGCGGGGGCATCGGAGGAGGGCTGCGCACGACCGCCATGCTGGTGGACCACGACATCCTCGTGGACGCGGGCACCGGGGTCGGCGACCTTTCGCTGGAAAGCCTGGCGAAGATCGACCACATTTTCGTCTCCCATTCCCATCTCGACCACGTGACCAGCATCCCGTTCCTGGTGGACACGGTCTGCTGGATGCGCAAGCAACCGATCATCGTCTATGGAATCAGGGAAACGCTCGATATCCTGCGGGCGCATCTTTTCAATTGGAAGATCTGGCCCGACTTCACCCAGATCCCGGACGGGGATAATCCGTTCATGGTCTATCGCGAAATCCGCGTGGGGGAGGTGGTCGAGCTGGACGGCCGGCGCGTGACCGCCATCCCGGCGAACCACACCGTGCCCGCCGTCGGTTACCGGCTGGACAGCGGCCGCTCGAGCCTCATCTACAGTGGCGACACCGCGGGCAACGACGCGCTGTGGCGCGTGGTGAACGCCACGCCGAACCTGAAATACCTGATCATCGAGACCGCGTTCTCCAACAAGGAGCGCGATATCGCGGTGGCGTCCAAGCACCTCTGCCCGCAGATGCTCGCGGAGGAGCTGGAGAAGATGCACGTGCACCCGGAGGTGTACATCACGCATCTCAAGCCCGGCGAGGGCGCGCTCACGATGAAGGAAGTGAGCCAGGCGGCGGGGCGCTGGCGCCCGCGCATGCTCGAGAACAACCAGGAATTCTCGCTGTAGCCACGCAATCCAACTTCCGGCAGGTGCAACCATGAGCGCAGTCCTCGACGCGAACAAGATCCAGTCGCCGAACAACGTGGCGGACATGAGTGTCAAGCTGGCCTTCTCGAAGAAGATCCAGGCAGTCACCAACCGCATCCACTCCACCAGCAACGTCGACGAGATCATCCTCGACGTGTCGCGCGACATCTGCCAGCTGTTCGAGGCCGACCGCATGACGGTGTACATCCTCAGCGAGGACGGCAGCTCCATCGTCTCCAAGGTGAAGACGGGCCTGAACTCGTTCAAGGACATCAAGCTGCCGATCTCGGAGTCGTCGCTCGCGGGCTACTGCGCGTTGAACCGCCGCCACATGAACATCCGCGACGTGTACGACGACGCGGAATTGAAGCAGTACTCGGCCAACCTCACGTTCCTGAAAGCGGTCGACCAGCGCACCGGCTACCGCTCCAAGCAGATGCTGATCGCCCCGATCCTGGGCGGGGAGACCGGCACCGAGCTGATGGGCGTGATCCAGCTGATCAACAACCTCGCGGGCCAGCCGTTCTCGTCGCTGCACGACGAAGGCGTGGTCGAGCTCTCCAAGACGCTCGCCATCGCCTTCAAGGTGCGCCAGCAGATGCCGGGCTCGATCCAGTCGAAGTTCGAGTACCTGGTGATCGACAACATCATCGCCGCCGGCGAGCTCGACCTCGCCACCAAGGCCGCGCGCCGCAAGAACAAGAACGTCGAGGACATCCTGATCGAGGAGTTCCAGGTGAAGCTGCCGGCGATCGGCGCGGCGCTCGCCAAGTTCTTCGGCGTGGCCTACGAGCCGTTCAAGCCCGACCGCATCAAGCCGCCGGACCTGCTGAAGAACATCAAGCGCGATTACGCCGAGGGCAACCACTGGATCCCGCTGGAGGATTCCAAGGCGGGCGTGGTGGTGATGTCCACGGACCCCGAGCGGGTGAAGAGCTCGCGCATGGTCGACAACGTCTTCCCGCGCTCGAAGATCGTCTATCTCGTCACCACGGAGAAGGATTTCAAGTCGACCCTCGACCACTTCTTCGGCGCGGAGCAGGCGGGCGGCGGGGAATCGATCGGCGACCTGCTCTCGAGCCTCGACGATGACGAGGAGGGCGGCGGTGGCGTCAGCGCCGACGACGTCTCGGCCGCAGCCGACAACGAGCTGGTGAAGCTGGTGAACAAGATCATCGTCGATGCCTACAACCAGGGGGCTTCCGACATCCACGTCGAGCCGTTGCCGGGCAAGGGCAAGACGGGTATCCGCTTCCGCAAGGACGGCACGCTGGTGAACTACATCGAAGTGCCGG
>JBKJTM010000252.1:0-11128 GCA_046590805.1 Usitatibacter sp. | reverse complement strand
CTTCGGCCTGCAGCGACAGGTGCTCCAACTGGGTGCCGAGCTCCGACTGGATATCGGCCACGCGGGAGAGGTTCTCGCGCGTGTCCTCGAGGCGCAGCTCGGTCTCGCGTCGGCGCTCGCGGTACTTGGAGACGCCCGCGGCCTCCTCGAGGAACACCCGCAGCTCCTCGGGCTTGGAGGTGATGACGCGCGAGATCATGCCCTGCTCGATGATCGAATACGCGCGCGGCCCCAGGCCGGTGCCGAGGAAGATGTCCTGCACGTCGCGGCGGCGCACGTGCTGGCCGTTCAAATAATAGTTGGAGTCGCCGTCGCGCGTGAGGATGCGCTTCACGCTGATCTCGGAGTAGCCGGCCCACGCCCCGCCGATGCGGCCGAGCGCGTTGTCGAACACCAGCTCCACCGAGGCGCGCCCCACGGGCTTGCGGTCCGCGGAGCCGTTGAAGATCACGTCGTGCATGTGCTCGCCGCGCAGCTGCCTGGCGGACGATTCGCCCAGCACCCAGCGCACCGCGTCGATCACGTTCGACTTGCCGCAGCCGTTGGGTCCGACCACGCCGACCAGCTGGCCGGGAACGGCGATGGTGGTCGGTTCGACGAAGGATTTGAAACCGGACAGCTTGACGGAGGTGAGTCTCAAGGCGGGGCTCGCTGGATGCAGTCATCGAAAACCGGGGGCAGACCACGTTTTTCACGGCGCGCCTGCCTTGCGCCTGCTCGGAAAAACGGGGTCTGTCCCCGGCTCTCGAAGTAAGTCGTTGTTTTTAAGGCCCAACGAAATCCCGGACCTTCAGTAGAATGCAATTTTACCGGAACCGAACGGCGCTTCCCATGGCAAAGCCGAGCGTCACGCTGGACACGTTCCCCAACCCGCGCCCGCAGCGCGACTTCGCGATCCACATGCGGATCCCGGAATTCACGTGCCTCTGTCCCAAGACCGGGCAGCCGGATTTCGCCACCCTTTACCTCGACTACGTGGCGGACCGGAAGTGCATCGAGCTGAAGAGCCTCAAGCTCTATATTTGGTCCTTCCGCGACCGCGGCACGTTCCACGAGGCCGTCACCAACGAAATCGTCGACGCGCTGGCCGCGGCCACGAAACCGCGCTTCATGCGGCTCACGGCGAAGTTCTTCGTGCGCGGCGGCATCTTCACCACGGTGGTCGCGGAACATCGCGATCCGAAGTGGAAGGGGGAGCCCCCGCCGCGGCCGCGGCTCACCGAGGAGCCTTCGGTCTGAAATGAAAGCGATCCGCGCCCTCGCCTTCGCTCTCGCCGCGGCTGCGGCGATGGGCGTGGTCGCGGCCGAGCGCCGCGTGGCATTGCTGATCGGCAACAACGCCTACAACGCGAGCCCGCTGCAGAATGCCGTCAACGACGCGCGCGACCTGGGGGCGGCCCTGCGCAACCTGGGGTTCACGACCGTGGTGCGCGAGAACGCCACGCGCCGCGAGATGATCGAGGCGATCCGCGAGTTCGGCGACACCATCGCCGGCGCGGATGCCGCGCTCTTCTTCTATTCCGGGCACGCACTGCAGTTCAAGGACCGCAACTTCCTGGTCCCGGTCGATTCGGAGATGCGCTCCGAGGAGGACATCGCGCTCTTCTCGCTCGACGTCGCGGCGGTGTTCGATCGCATGGAGCGCGCCCGCACCGCGCGCAACATCCTCATCCTCGACGCCTGCCGCGACAATCCGTTCGCCGGCACCTTCAAGATGAGCACCGCGGGGCTCGCGACCGCCTCCGCTCCGTCCGGAACTCTCATCGCGTACGCCACCGCTCCGGGGGCCCTCGCCTCCGACGGCGGCTTCGGCAGGAATGGCGTCTACACCAAGCACATCCTGCAGAACATCAATGCGCCCCGGCTGCCGGTCGAGCTGATGTTCAAGAAAGTTCGCGAAGGGGTCGAGAAGGAGACGCTGAGGCGCCAGACACCCTGGGACGCCTCCTCGCTCAAGGGCGACTTCTCCTTCAGCAACGCCGATCGCAGCGCGGCCGCCCCGTTGGCGGTCGCGGGGCCGTCGGTGGACGTGCAGCTGCAGATCGAGCGCGAGTTCTGGGTGAGCGCGCGCGACTCCAACCAGCGCGCGGAGCTGCTCGCCTACCTGCAGGAGTATCCCGAAGGCAAGTTCGTGGTGCTGGCGAAGCTGCGGCTGCAGAAGCTGGGCGGCGTGCCCGAGGACGTGGTGCGCACCCGAGGATTGTCGCCGGCGTCGATGCCCGCGGCGGTATCCGCGCTGCCCGCGATCGCGAGCATCGCGACCCTGGCGCCGCTGGCGATGCAGGCGACGCCGCTGATGCAGGTCGCCGCGCCGGCGGCGCCAGCAGTGCCACCCGCGGCCCCCGCACCCTCGGTCGAGGACCTCTTCCGTCAGGCTCAGATCGCCGACATGCAGCTGTCGCCCGACGGCAAGCGCCTCGCCGCGCTTTCCCCCGTCGCCGGGCGCCAGAACCTGGTGGTGATGGACATCGCGACGCGCGTGCCAAACGCGGTCACGGCTTTCGCACAGCGCGACGTGGTCGTGTTCCGCTGGGTCAACGACCGCCGCCTCATCCTGCAGACCGGCTCGCTCGCCGAAAGGATGACTGACCTGTCCGGCGCGGGGATGGTCGCGATCGACGCGGACGGCAAGGAGCCGCGCCCGCTCACCGGCCCGCAGGGGACCTGGCTCGCCCTCGTGCGCACGCTCCCGGGCGACACCGACGACATCATCGTGCAGCAATTCGTCTTCAGGCCCGGAACCGTGGAGCCGGTCACCGGCGGCGTCTACCGCATGAATACGCGCAACGGCCGGATGGTCTCGCTCGGCTCGGGCCGGCCCGAAGCCAATGGCCGCGAGGCGTGGGTGGTGGACAACGACGGGGTCGCACGAGCATTCGCGATCAAGCGTCGCGGCGCGACCGCGATCTACTACCGCGCGGCCGCCTCCGCGCCCTGGCGCAAGCTGGACGAGTACACGGATTCCGAGCCGGGATGGGCGCCGATCGCGATCGCCGAGGACGGAAAGGCGCTCTACGTGACTTCGTGGAAGGATCGCGACAAGGCGGCGTTGCGGCTCCTCGACCCCGATGCACCTGGGCCGGGCCGCATCATCGCCTCGCACCCCTACGTCGACGTGCAGCGCGTGGTGCTCGACTATGGCAAGCCGGTGGGCATCTCCTATGAGGGCGACCGCCTGGCCTTCGCCTGGTTCGACGAGGAGCTGGAGCGCATCCAGAGCACGGTGGACACCGCCCTGCCGCGCGCGGTCAACGAGCTCGGCTGGTCGCGGGAGCGCACGCGGGTGCTGGTGAAGAGCTTCTCCGACGTGTCGCCCGGAACCTTCTACCTCTTCGACCGCGCCACCGGGAAGATCGAGTGGCTGGCGGAGCGCAGCCCGTGGATCAAGCCTGAGGCGATGTCGCCGACGCGTGCTGTGCGCTACCGGGCCCGCGACGGCATGGACATCCCCGCATACCTCACCCTGCCCCGCAACGGCGCGGGCAAGCGCCATCCCATGGTGGTGCTCGTGCACCGCGGCCCATGGACCGAGGGCGCGTCGTGGCGGTTCGACGCGGAAGTGCAGCACCTCGCCTCGCGCGGCTACGCGGTGCTGCAACCCAACTACCGCGGCACGCTGCGCTACGGCTGGAAGCATTACCGCGCGAGCTTCCGCCAGTGGGGGCGCGCGATGCAGGACGACGTGGCCGACGGCGCGGCCTGGGCGATCGCCCAGGGCCATGCCGACAAGGACCGCATCTGCATCGCCGGCTCGGGCTATGGCGGCTATTCGGCGCTGATGGGCGTCGTCGCCACACCCGACCTGTTCAAATGCGCGGTGAGCCAGGGCGCGGTCACCGACATCGCGGCGCTTTTCGACATCGGTGCGCAGCAGGCCGCGCTCGCCGACTACATGCAGTTCAGCGCCCGCGAGACCATCGGCGATCCCGATCGCGAGGCCGACTACCTCAACGCGGTGTCCCCGCTGCGGCAGGCGGCGAAGATCCGCGCCCCGGTGCTGATGGCGTACGGGGCCGAGGACACGCGCGTGCCGCCCGCGCAGGGAGAGCGGCTGCGGGCGGAGCTGGAGAAGGATGGGCGCAAGAACGTCTGGATCGTGATTCCGGGGGAGGACAACGCGTTCCGCGCGCCCGCGAACCAGGCGCGCTACTACAAGGCGGTCGAGCAGTTCCTCGGCGAGAGCATCGGCTCGCGCTAGGGGCTTGCGGCCGCGGCGGATCGCGATGGCGCGGTTGACGGTTTAATCTAGCTGTCGTGAGCGCCTGCACCGTCCTGCACCTGACCTCGCTGCTGGGCGGCGGCGTGGACCGGCACATTCGCGACATCGCGCGCTCGGGTGGACGCCCGCACCTCGTCTGGCACGCCGGGGGGGGCGCGGAGGCGATCGAGGACCCGTCGCGTCACCGCTACTTCCCGCTCGATCCCGCCGTCGCCATGGGCGAGGCGCTCGCGGCCTGGATGCGATCGCGCGGCGTGGGCCTGGTGCACGCGCACTCGGTGAGCGAGCCCATACGCGCGCGCGCGGCGTGGGCCGCACGCGAGCTCGGCGTGCCGGTGATCGCCACGCTGCACGACGTGCTCTTCCTGAGGCGCGACGGCCTCGAGCCCGGAGCGTCCCGCGAACCCGACGCGCAATGGCTCGCGAAAACCGCCGGGTTCCTCGCCGGCGCCGCGGCGCGCATCGCGCCCTCCGAGTACATCGCCGGCCTGGCGCGCGCGCATCTCGCCGGCCAGGAGATCTCGGTGCTGCCGAACGGTTCGCCGCCGGCGGGACCGGTGCGGGCCTTGCAGCCGCGCGCCGATTTCACCGCGCGCGGCCTTCGCGACATCGCGGTGGTGCTGGGCGCCATCGGTCCGCACAAGGGCGCGCGTGTGCTCGAGGAAGCGGCGCTGATGCTGGACGGCAGCGGGGCCGCGATCGTCGTGATCGGCTACATCGACGCGCAGGTCGACCCCGGCTGGCGCCTGCCGCACCTCTATATCCACGGCGCGTACGACGACGACCAGGTGGCGTCGCTGGTCGGCGCCTACGGCGCCCGCGTCGCGCTGTTTCCCAACCAGGCGCCCGAGAGCTTCAGCTACGCGCTCTCGGACTTGTGGCAGGCGGGGCTGCCGGCGATCGTGCCGCCCGAAGGCGCGCTCGCCGAACGGGTCACGCGCCACGGCGGTGGCTGGCGGCTGCCCGAGGGCTTCACCGCCCGCGATGTCGCCGAGGCGGTGCGGGGAATCCTGTCGCCCGCGCGTGCCGCGGAGCTCGACCGCGTAAAATCGACGCTGTCGCGGCCCGATCCGGACCGCGTCCCACCCGTGGATGCCATGACCCGCTCGCTCGGCGCCCTGTACGCGCGCCACGGAATCGAACCCTCGGGGCCGGTCGATACCCAGTCGGCGCCGGCCCAGGAGCTGCTCGCGAAGAGCCTCGACGGGGCGCTCTTTCGCCAGGAGCTGGCGCGCGTCGCCGACGAAGTGGCGCAGCTCAAGGCCGGGCTCGAGCACGAGCGCGCGGGCGCGGCGCAATTCGCCCGCGAGGCGCGCGAATGGATCGCGAAGCTCGAGCGCGACGTGGGCGCGCTGCAGGCGGAGCTCGCCGCCGAGGTCGCAGAGCGCCGCCACCTGGGAGAGGAGAACGCGCAGCTCGCGATCCACAAGGCCGCGCTCGACCTGCTGCCGCGGATCATCCGCGGCCGGCTGCTGAAGAAGATCCTCGATGCGCGCGGTTGACCTCAGCATCGTCACCTGGCAGCCGGACTTCGCGCTGCTGCAGCAGCTGCTGGAGAGCCTCGCGGAGCAGCCGCGCGCGCCGCTTCGCCGCCACCTGCTGATCCACGACAACAGCCCGGACCCGCAGGTCACGGCCGACATCCTCGCGCTCGCGCGGCTGCGCCTCGGCGGCGCCTTCGAGACGGTGAGCGTCGAGCGCGCGGAGGAGAACGTCGGCTTCGGCCGCGGGCACAACGCGAACGCCACGCGCGGATCCTCGCCCTATTTCCTGGTGCTGAACCAGGATTGCGTGCTCGAGCCCGGCACCCTCGAGGCCCTCATCGACGTCGCGGAGCGCTCGCCCGGCGAAGTCGCCGGGTGGGAGCCGCGCCAGATTCCCTACGAGCACCCCAAGAGCTACGACCCGGCGACGCTCGAGACCGAATGGGTGAGCGGCGCGGCATCGATGTTCCGCCGCGAGGCCTTCGAGGCGGTGGGCGGCTTCGAGCCGCGCATCTTCATGTACGGCGAGGACGTGGACCTGTCGTGGCGCCTGCGCGCGCGCGGCGGGCGGCTCCTCACCCAGCCGAAGCTCGGCGTCGTTCACCGCACATACCGCGAGGCGGGCGAGGTGAAGCCGCTGCAGGTGCTGGGCGGCGTCGCCACCAACCTGTGCCTGCGCGCGCGCTACGGCGGCGTGCTGCGAACGCTCGAGGGACTCGCGATGCTCGCGGGCGAGATCCTCGCGCCGAGCACCTTCCCCGGCCGGCGCCGCGGGCTCATCGGGGCAGGCTTCGCCTTCCTCGCGCGCTGGCCCTACTTCCTGGGCACGCGCGTCGCCGCCAACGAAAGCTTCCATCCGGTGTTCGCGGGATGGGGCTACGAGCTGCGGCGCGAGGGAGCCTTCGTGGCGCTCGCCTCGCGGCGCGATCGACCGCGCGAGCGGCCGCTGGTTTCCATCCTCATCCGCACTGTCGGCCGCACCGCGTGGCTGCGCGAGGCGCTCGAGTCCTGCGCCAACCAGACCTACGCGCCGCTCGAGGTGGTGGTGGTCGAGGACGGCCCGGAACGATCGCGCGAAGTGGTCGAGGCATTCCGCGACCGCCTCGCGATCCGCTACAAGGCCACGGGCAATCCCATCGGGCGGGCGCGCGCCGGCAACGCGGCACTGCGCGAGGCGAAGGGCGAATGGCTCAACTTCCTCGACGACGACGACGTCCTCTTCGCCGATCATGTCGAGGTGCTCGTGGACGCGGCGCTGCGGGCGCGCGTCGCGGGCGCCTACGCGCTCGCCTGGGAGACGCAGACTCGCCTCATCGATCGCGACAGCGCGCGCTACACGGAGGTGATGCACGTCACGCGCCACCACCAGCGCTTCGATCGCCTCACGCTCTGGCACCACAACTACCTTCCGATCCAGGCGGTGCTCTTCAGCCGCCGCCTCTACGAGCGCCACGGCGGCTTCGCCGAGGACATGGACCAGCTCGAGGACTGGAACCTGTGGACGCGCTACACCCTGGACGACGACTTCCTCCTCGTCCCCAAGACCACCTCCAAGTACCGCGTGCCCGCCGAGGCCCACGTGGCCGCCGGCCGGCAGGCGATGCTCGACCGCGCCTACGCCGACGCGCTCGAGCGGCAGCGCCACATGCGCATGACGCTCTCGCCGCGCGAGCTCTCGGAGATGGCCGAGTCGTACGCGCGCAGCCAGACCGTGGTGATGGTGACCCACGGCGACCTGCGCCGGCTGATGGGGCGCAGCCGCCTTGCCGCGCGGGTCGCGGCCTACCGGCCGTTCGCCGGGCGGGTCCTGAGGCGCATGGGCTGGTTCAAGTGAGCTCGGAGCTGCCCTTCACCGGCGAGCGCTTCGTGCCCGGGGCCAAGGGCGAGATCTGGGTCGAGCACTGGCACCGCTACCACTTCGCGCGGCGCTGGGTCGAGGGCAAGGCGGTGCTCGACGCCGCGTGCGGCGAGGGTTACGGCACGGCGCTCCTCGCGCGCTCCGCGGCGAGCGTGCAGGGCGTGGACATCTCCTCGCAGGCGATCGACCATGCCCGCGGCACCTACGCCTCGTTGGGCAAGGTTCGATTCCACTGCGCCTCGTGCACCGGGCTACCGCTCGCCGACGCGAGCATCGACGTCGCGGTGAGCTTCGAGACCCTCGAGCACATCGGCGAGCAGGAGCGGTTCCTGGACGAGCTCGCGCGGGTGCTGAAGCCCGGCGGCATCCTCATCCTTTCCTGCCCCAACAAGCTCGAGTACAGCGACAAGCGCAGCTTCACCAACGAGTTCCACGTGAAGGAGCTCTATCGCGAGGAGCTGGAGAGGCTCGTGGCCGCGCGCTTCCCGCACAGCGACTGGTACGGCCAGCGGCCGACGTTCTTCTCGCTGATCGCGCCCGAAGCCCCCCCGTCTCCTGGCAAGGGGCCGGTCGAGGCGCAACTGGTCGAGGTCTCGGAGTCGGACCCCTCGCACGCGGAGCCGCGTCTTTCGAGCCCTCTCTACTTCATGCTCGTCGCCAGCCGCTCGCGCGAAGCCCTGGACGGGATTCCCGGGGCGTTGTCCGTCCTCTCGGATCGCGACGACTGGGTCCATCGCGACTACGAGAAGGTCATGGCGTGGCTGGAGCGCAGCGCCCGATACGGCGAAGACCTGCAGAAGCAGCTCGCGCAGCGGGACCAGGCGATCGCCGAGCGCGATCGCAGGCTCCGCGACCAGGAAGACGCGCTCTGCCTGCAGGAAGCCGCGATCTCGGCACAGAGGACGCTCGCCGAGACCGCGGCCGAAACGCACGCGCGCGAGCTCGCCGCGCGGCAGGGCGAGATCGACCGCCGCGGCGGCCTGCGCTGGTGGCTCAAGCTGCCTTTGGTCCGCATCGGCCTGCTTAAGTAGAATCGAGCCCCATGAATCCGCGTCTCGACCACCTCAAGCCCTATCCGTTCGAAAGGCTGCGCGCGCTGCTGGCGGGCGTCGAGCCTCCGCCGGGGCTGCGCCAGATCTCCCTCGGCATCGGCGAGCCGCAGCACCCGACGCCCGCGCTCATCAAGGACGCGCTCGCGGCCAACGTGCCGGGGCTCGCGCGCTACCCGGCGACACTCGGATTGCCTGAGCTGCGAGCGGCGATCGCGCAATGGATCGCGCGCCGCTACGGGCTCGCGATCGACATCGATCACGAAGTGATACCGGTGCTCGGCACGCGCGAGGCGCTGTTCGCCATCGGCCAGACGCTGATCGACCCGGACGAGCGCGGCGCGGTGGTGATGCTGCCCAATCCCGGCTACCAGATCTACGAAGGCGCGGCGATCCTCGGCGGCGCCACGCCCCACTACGTGAACGCCCTCGCCGCGCGCGGTTTCCGCTCCGACTGGGACGCGATCCCCGAGGCCACCTGGCGCCGCACGCGGGTGGTCTACACCTGCTCGCCGCACAATCCCACCGGCCGCGTGATGCCGCTCGACGAATGGAAGCGGCTCTTCGAGCTCTCCGAACGCTACGGCTTCGTGCTCGTCTCCGACGAGTGCTACAGCGAGATCTACTTCGACGAGGCGGCGCCGCCCCTCGGCGCACTGCGCGCGGCGAAGCAGCTCGGCCGCGGCGGCTTCCCGCGGCTGGTCGTGATGGGGTCGCTGTCGAAGCGCTCCAACGCGCCGGGGCTGCGCTCGGGGTTCGCCGCCGGCGACCGATCGCTCCTCGCCAGGTTCGTCCTCTACCGCATGTATCACGGCTCGCAGATGAGCAATACGGTGCAGATGGCCTCGATCGCCGCGTGGAACGACGAGGCGCACGTGGTCGAGAACCGCCGCCTCTACCGCGAGAAGTTCGCGACCTTCTACGAGAAGGTGAATCCGGTATTGCCCCTCGCGATGCCCGAGGCCGGCTTCTATTTCTGGGCCGACGTGGGCAGGGCCTGCCCCGGCAATCCTGAAGCCGGGGACGATGCCGCGTTCGCCGCCGCGCTCTACGCCGCCACCGGCGTCACCGTGCTTCCCGGCAGCTTCCTCGGCCGCGAGGCCGATGCCCTGAATCCGGGCCGCGGCTACGTGCGCATGGCGCTGGTGTCGACGCTCGCCGACGCCACCGAAGCGGCCACGCGCATCGCAGAATTCGCGCGCTCGCGGCAGCCCTCGCTCAACGTTGCCCGGGGATGACCCAGGAATTCTTCAGGCTGATCGACCGGATGAATGGCGCGCCGGCAAGCGACCGCGACCGCGTCGAGGCCGACATCTGGGACGCGTACACGGTCAACGTGGCCTACAAGCTGGGCGAGGACGTGGCACGCCCGGGCGAAGTCCTGCTCACCGCCGCCGCGCGCGGGCGCCTCGGCAACGTCCTCGCCTATCCCCTGGCCGAGCAACACGTCTCGATCTCCGGGCTCGATCTCGCAACCTATCGCGTCACCTACCAGGGCAATCCATGACCGACCTCCAGCAGACCATCGAAGGCGCCTTCGAAAAACGCGCCGACTACACAGCCGCCAGCGCTCCGGCCGACGTGCGCGACGCCGTGGAGGCCGCGCTCGACATGCTCGACTCCGGGAAGGCGCGGGTGGCCGAGAAGCAGGGTGCCGAATGGATCACCCACCAGTGGCTGAAGAAGGCGGTGCTGCTGTCCTTCCGGCTGCGCGACAACGCCGTGGTGGACGGCGGCTTCACCACCTATTTCGACAAGGTGGACTCCAAGTTCGCCGGGTTTTCCCAGGCCGACTTCGTCGCCGGCGGCTACCGCGTGGTGCCGCCGGCGGTGGCGCGCCATGGCGCGTTCATCGCCAGGAACGTGGTGATGATGCCGTCCTACGTGAACGTCGGCGCCTACGTGGACGAGGGCACCATGGTGGACACCTGGGCCACCGTCGGCTCATGCGCCCAGATCGGCAGGAACGTGCATCTCTCGGGTGGCGTGGGCATCGGCGGCGTGCTCGAGCCGGTCCAGGCCAATCCCACCATCATCGAGGACAACTGCTTCATCGGCGCCAGGAGCGAGGTGGTCGAGGGGGTGATCGTGGGCGAGGGCTCGGTGGTCTCGATGGGGGTCTACATCGGCCAGAGCACCAAGATCTACAACCGCATGACGGGCGAGGTGTCCTACGGACGCATTCCCCCCGGCTCCGTGGTCGTCTCGGGCAACTTGCCGGGGGGGGATGGCCGGTATAGTCTCTATTGCGCGGTCATCATCAAGCAGGTGGACGCGAAAACCCGCGCAAAAACAGGCATCAACGAGCTGCTGCGCGGCGACTGACCCTCTCCCCGGCCCTCTCCCAAGGGAGAGGGAGAATACGAAAGGCGCACCGAATGTTCATCGAGAAACTCCTGCAGCTGATGGCGGAGAAAAAGGCCTCGGACATCTTCATCTCCGCGGGCTCGCCGATCAGCATCAAGATCCAGGGCAACATCGTCGCGGTGAACCCGGCCGCGATGGACGCGGAGCAGAC
>JBKJTM010000020.1:0-4471 GCA_046590805.1 Usitatibacter sp. | reverse complement strand
GAAGGAGGCGCCGGTGGCCCGCTTGATGCGCATGGCATTGAGTCCGCGGCGCAGCGTCACGCGAATCGGGCTGGCGAGCGAGGTCACGTTGGCCGCGACGAGCGCGTTGTTCAGCTCCAGCCGGAAGGACTCGCCGGCGGGCACATTGCCGCTGAAGGCGATGTCGTAGGTGCCTTCGACGTCGGCGCGGAGAAGGTATTCGACGAAGCCGGGAAAGCCGAACGGGCCATCGAGCCCGGAGACGGGGCCCGTGGGATTGGTGCTATCGCGATAGTTGCCGCCCGCGATCGAGCCGCTCGTGACCAGCGTGCCGACCGTTAGCGCGGGCAGCGCTGCCGCGAGGATGTCGTCGATGCATTGGTTCTTCGGCGTGGCCTGCACGGCCATGTCTTCCACCAGCGGCCACATGCCGAACTGCGTGTTGTAGTTGTCCGCACCGGCGTTGAACCAGAGGATGTGCTCGAAGCCGAAGCCGTGCCACTGGTTGACGAAGTTGGTGCAGATGGTGCGGATCTGCGGGTCGAGGTTGGCGAGCCGCTTGTTGGCGATGTTCTGGCTGCCGAAGTTGTCGAACCCCGCCTCATAGGCCACGACCTTGAGCCCATACCAGGCCCCCAGTCCCGCATGAGTGAGGTACTTGTAGGCGTTGTCGTTCGGCGCGTTGGCGACCCCGGCCGTGAGCCCATTGAGGATCTGCTGCACCGTCATGCCCGGCGTCTCGTCCGCGTTGCCGTCGGGTACCGCAGCGGGAAAGATGTAGGGCGCGCCGCTGATGGCGTAGAACACCGTATTCGGACGGACATTCAACGCCGCGGGACTGTCGACGACCGCCAGGCCTTCCGAGACGATGAAGGCGTTGGCCATCTGGCCCGCGAGCACCGGACGCACCCGCGTGTTGATGGCGGCGGATCCCCATACTGTCCTGAAGATGTCGCTGATTTCCTTCAGGCGCAGCGCGATGCGGCGGAAGCCCAGCGTGGTGGCGTTGGTCTCGCCATCGAAGCGCAGCGGCGATCCGGGCGGCGAAGCCACCGCCAGGTCGCGATTCACGGTCGCGCCGTTGAAGACGCCGCCGTTGATGTTGTCCATGTCGACGTCGCGGATGTTGAAGTTCCACAACTCGTTGCCGTACTCGACGTAGACGTTGAGGTTCGAATTCAGGCGATCCCGGATGAGCGTGGCGAGGCTGGTCACGTACGCGTCGTTCGCTTGCACCGGCACATTGATCCACGGGTCGCGGTTGAGCGAGTTGGCAGCGTCGATGACGGTTTCCCATGTCGCGATATAGGCCTCGGTACGGCGCTTTTCCGGCGTCACCCGATCGGCAAAGGCGACGTCGCGGTTGCCGTTGGTTCGCGTCCAGTCGAGAAAACGAACCACTGGGAAGCGGCTCACGTGGTCTTTCCAGGGCGTGTGCAGCAACTGCGTGCTGGTGACGGCGTGGCCGGGGCGCAGGATGCGGACGTTCTTCACCGCTCCACCCGTTCCGGTGAAGTCGACCAGGAAGTTCTCCGCGCCTGCCGGAAAGACGAGGTCGGCGGTCGTGGTATTGGTACCCCCGTCGAAGACCTTGTTGGTCACCGTCCCGGCGCCGCCCGCAGCCATGGAAAGAGTCGCCTGGCCGTTGAATACGATCTTGTAGGTGCCTGCGAGGTTCTGGGTGCTCTGCTGCGCGGCCATTGCGAAGAGGCGGAAGTCGGTGGTCGGCCAGCCATCGGTCCCGATCGGTGCGAGGTTCGCCGCCTGTTGGTCGTCGAACTGGCCGATCTTGAGGAACCGCCGCGACTGCTTCACCAGGTCGACGAACTCGTGGTTGCGGCGGAAATCGCCGATGAAGTTGAGGTTGGCGCCGACCTTGTCGTGCGCCTGGGCCGGGAGGGCGGCCATGCCTCCGAGCGTTGCTGCAACGGTCAATACAACGCCTGCAATGACTGCGCGCATGGTGATCCCCGAGGAAGTGGAGGCGCCGAGACCCGCCGATGGGGGCGGAATCCTGGCAAGGGCGAAACCGTAGAATGTCAGGTTTATGCGCTTGGCGCCACGATGATCCGCACCCGTTTCGCACCCAGCCCCACCGGTTACCTCCACCTCGGCGGCGCGCGCACCGCGCTCTTCAACTGGGCCTTCGCGCGCCACCATGGCGGGGTCTTCCTGCTGCGCATCGAGGACACCGACCTCGAGCGATCGACACAGGTTTCCGAGCAGGCGATCTTCGACGCGATGAACTGGCTCGGCCTCGACTGGGACGAGGGCCCGTTCTTCCAGATGAAGCGGCTCGCGCGCTACAAGGAGGTCGGCGAGGAGTTGTTGAGCAAGGGCCTGGCGTACTGGGACTACTGCTCGAAGGAAGAGCTGGACGCGATGCGTGAGGCGCAGGTCGCCCGCGGCGAGAAGCCCCGCTACGACCGGCGCTGGCGCGACTCGAATGAAACGCCGCCGCCGCGCCGCCAGCCGGTGCTGCGCTTCAAGAATCCGCTCGCGGGCGATGTCGCGTGGGATGACCTCGTGAAGGGCACGATCTCGGTCTCCAACGAGGAGCTCGACGACCTCGTGCTGCTACGCGCCGATGGTGTCCCCACGTACAACTTTGGCGTCGTCGTGGACGACATCGACATGGCAATGACTCATGTGATCCGCGGCGACGATCACGTGAACAACACGCCGCGGCAGATCAACCTCTACCGCGCGCTTGGCGCTTCGCTGCCGTTCTTCGGCCACGTGCCGATGATCCTGGGCTCCGACGGGCAGCGCTTGTCGAAACGCCACGGCGCGGTGAACGCCATGCAGTACAAGGAGGACGGTTTTCTTCCCGACGCGATGGTGAACTACCTCGCGCGCCTCGGCTGGTCCCACGGAGACGAGGAGGTGTTCTCGCGCGAGCAGTTGGTGGAGTGGTTCGACCTCGCGCACGTGAGCAAGTCGCCCGCGCGCTGGGACCCCGAGAAGTTGAAGTGGATGAACGCGGAGTACCTGAAGCGCCTGACGGATGCGGACCTGGTCCAGCGCCTCGAGCGCGAGAAGGGGGAGGTGTGCAAGATGCTCGCGGCGGTCATGGATCCGGTTGCGATGACGGCCGCCGGGCGCGCGAAATTCCACCTGCTCGCCGACCACGAGGCGTTCCTGGTGGCGATGGCGCAGCCGGGCCACCCGGACCCAGCGGCGGCACGCGATCACCTGGGCGAGGCGGGGAAGGGGGTGCTGAAAGACCTCATCCCCAAGCTTCACGGCCTGGCCGAATGGACCGCGCCCGCCATCGGCGCCACGTTGAAGGAAACCATCAAGGGCCTCGGGGTGAAGCCCCCGCTGGTGATGATGCCCTTCCGGGTGGCGGTCACCGGGCAGGCCCAGACCCCGGCCATCGATGCCATCGCCGCCGCCCTCAAGAAGGAGGTCGTGCTGCAGCGGCTGGAAAGGGCGGTCGCGGGCTGATATAATTTCGGACTCGGTCGGGGGTATAGCTCAGCTGGGAGAGCGCTTGCATGGCATGCAAGAGGTCATCGGTTCGATCCCGTTTACCTCCACCAACCCGTTTCAAAAGAGCCGCCAACGGTTTCATTCTCAAGGCCACGTTGGCGGTTGTCTTTGTCCCCATCGTCTAGAGGCCTAGGACACCGCCCTTTCACGGCGATAACCGGGGTTCGAATCCCCGTGGGGACGCCATAAAAGACCAAGCCCGCCTTGTGCGGGCTTGGTTTTTCAAATCTCCATTCCTGAGAACACAGCGATGATCGAAACCATGCAATGCCTGAAAAAGCACGGCCAGCGCCTCGATCTCGAGCTCGCCAAGGAGATGCGTGTCCCGCTTGCGACCGTGAGGCAGCACCTCACGGCCCTGGCCGAGCGCCGGGAAGCCATCGTGTGCAAGACAATCCAATTCGAAAAAGGCCGACAGTTCGAAGCGTGGCAAGGCCGCATTTCGGGTTTCGTTCCGCCTGCCGCGCCCGGGCGGAAGCCGAAACCAAAGGCGTAATCCCGGAGAAAGAAAAAACGCCACGGACCACGGCCGCGGCGTGGTTTGGCAAGACCGCCTTAGAACGACTTCCGCAGCGTCACGCCGATGGTGCGAGGCTGGTTGGTCGCGAATCCGAGCCGTGCGCGGCCACCCCGTTCCCGGTCGAAGGAAAGCAGCGCCTTCTCGTCAGTCAGGTTGTTGACGTAGACGATTGCCGAAAGTCCGCGCGCGAAGTCGATGCCCGCGCTGAGGTTGACCAGGTTGTACTTGGGCAGTTCGAGCTCGAGCGTAGTCGCCGCGGTCGCGGGAGCGCCCTGGAAAGGCAGGTTGTGCGTGAAGGTGCGCGGGTTGTTCTCCTGGTCCGAGGGCTGGGTGAAGCGGCTACCCACGTGTTGCCACGAGGCGGTGACATAGGACTCGCGTCCGGCCAGGCTCAAGTTGTAGGTGAGGCTCGCGGTGAGTTGCAGCTTCGGCACGGAGGGCAGGCGGTTGCCGTCGCGAATGCCTCCGAGCACAGCC
>JBKJTM010000015.1:0-5916 GCA_046590805.1 Usitatibacter sp. | reverse complement strand
GTTGGCGACGACGTCGAGGCCGTCGCGGAACGGGAAGAAGGCATCTGAGGCCACGACCGACCCGCGCAGGGTGAGGCCCGCGTTCTTCGCCTTGATGGCGGCGATGCGGGTCGAGTCCACGCGGCTCATCTGGCCCGCGCCGACGCCGAGCGTCATGCCCGCCTTGCAGAACACGATCGCGTTCGACTTCACGAACTTGGCGACGCGGAAGGCGAACACCAGGTCGTTCATCTCGGCGCGCGTCGGCTCGCGCCGGGTGACGACGCGCAGCTGCGCCATGTCGAATGCGTCCGCGGTCTGCACCAGCAGCCCGCCGCCGACGCGCTTCATGTCGAGCCGGTTGAGGTCATGGGCGGGCTCGAGCGTGAGCAGGCGCACGTTCTGCTTGGCGCGCATCACGCGGCGCGCGTCCTCGTCGAAAGCGGGTGCGATCACCACCTCGGCGAACTGCTTCGAGATCGCCTCCGCCGTCGCACCGTCCATGGGGCGGTTGAAGGCGATGATGCCGCCGAAGGCCGAGGTAGGGTCGGTGAGGAAGGCGTTGCGATAGGCGGCGAGCGGCGTATCGGCGACGGCGACCCCGCATGGGTTGGCGTGCTTCACGATCACGCACACCGGCACGTCGAAGGTGCGGCAGCATTCCCACGCCGCGTCCGCGTCCGCGATGTTGTTGTAGCTCAGCTCCTTGCCCTGGAGCTGGGTGAAGCCCGAGATCGAGCCGCGCGGCGGGTCGCGTTCGACATAGAAGGCGGCCGCCTGGTGCGGGTTCTCGCCGTAGCGAAGCGGCTGCGCGAGCCGGAACTGGAGGTTCAGCCGATCGGGGAACGCCCCCGCCTCACCCTGCCAGTCGCGGGCCGTGAACCAGTTGGAGATCATCCCGTCGTATTCCGCGGTGTGGCTGAAGGCCTTGGCGGCGAGGGCGAAACGCTCCGCGAACCCGAGGCTGCCGCCGCTCGCCTTCATCCCGGCGATGATCGAAAGGTAGTCGGCGGGATCGGTCACCACCGCGACGAACGCGTGGTTCTTGGCGGCCGCGCGCACCATCGCCGGGCCGCCGATGTCGATGTTCTCGATGGCATCGTCCATCGAACACCCGGGACGCGCCACGGTGCGCTCGAAGGGGTAGAGGTTCACCACCACCATGTCGATCGGCGGGATGCCGTGCTCCTCCATGGCGCGCACGTGGTCGGGCTTGTCGCGGCGCGCGAGGATGCCTCCGTGCACCTTCGGGTGCAGCGTCTTCACCCGGCCTTCCATCATTTCCGGGAAGCCGGTCATCTGCGACACCTCGGTCACCACGATGCCATTCAGCTTGAGGAGTTGCGCGGTGCCGCCGGTGGAGAGGATCTCGACGCCGTGGGTGAGAAGCGCGCGGGCGAGCTCCACCACGCCATTCTTGTCGGAGACGCTCAGCAGCGCCCGGCGGATCTTGATGAGGTGGTTTTCCAAGTCTTTGTCGTCCCCGCGTCGGCGGGGACCCAATTGGGCCCCCGTCTTCACGGGGGCGACCGCGTCAGCGGAAAATCAATCCAGCCCGTGCTGCTGCAGCTTCTTGCGGAGCGTATTGCGGTTCATGCCGAGGAGCTCCGCCGCGCGGGTCTGGTTGCCCTGCGCCTGGAACATGACCACTTCGAGCATCGGCTTTTCCACCGCGCTCACCACCATGTTGTAGATGCCTGAGGCCTTCTCGCCGTCCAGGTCCTTGAAGTACTGGCGCATGACCTTGCGGACGGTGGACGACAGCTCGTTGTCGCGGACGTCGGTCCGCTCGGCTTTGTGCTTAGGCTGCAATGGCGACCTCGGCTTCATCCGCATATTCGAGCTCGCGCGAATGCTCCAGCAGGCCGTCGAAGAACTCGGCCACGGCGGCCAGCTGCAGGCTCGCATCATCGAGCGTATTCATCCGCGCGCGGAACATCGCGGAGTTCTTCAGGCCCTTGGTGTACCAGCTGATGTGCTTACGGGCTACGCGCGCGCCGCGCTGGTAGCCGTAGAAAAGGTAGAGGTCGTGCAGGTGGCCGATGAGGACCTCGCGGATCTCCTCCACGCGCGGATGCGGCAGGTGCTCGCCGGTTGCGAGGAAATGCTCGATCTCGCGGAAAATCCACGGCCGCCCCTGGGCGGCACGCCCGATCATCACCGCGTCGGCGCCGGTGTACTCGAGCACGAACTTTGCCTTCTCGGGCGTGGTGATGTCGCCGTTGGCGACCACCGGGATGCGCACCGATTGCTTCACGGCGCGGATCGTGTCGTACTCGGCCTCGCCCGTATACATGCAGGCGCGCGTGCGGCCGTGCATCGCCAGCGACTGGATGCCGTGATCCTCGGCGATGCGCGCGATGCGCAGCGCATTGCGCGTTTCCTTGCTCCAGCCGGTGCGGATCTTGAGAGTCACGGGCACGTTTACCGCTCGGACCACCGCATCCAGGATCGCCTCCACCAGCGGCTCATCCTTCAGCAGTGCCGAGCCCGCGGCGACGTTGCAGATCTTCTTCGCCGGGCAACCCATGTTGATGTCGATGATGTGGGCGCCGCTGTCGACGTTGTACTGCGCGGCCTCGGCCATCATCGCCGGGTCGGAACCCGCGATCTGGATCACCTTCGGCTCCACCTCGCCCTCGTGGTTGCCGCGGCGGATGGTCTTCTCCGAGCCCCACAGCAGGGAGTTGGAAGCCACCATCTCGGAAACGGCCATGCCCGCCCCCATGCGCTTGCACAGGCTGCGGAAAGGCCGATCGGTCACCCCCGCCATGGGGGCGACAATCAGGTTGTTGCGCAATTGGATGGGGCCGATTCTCACGTTCGGGCGACGCGTTCTTTGCGGGAGTTTCCGCCCAAGGCAGGGCTTGAACGGAAGAGATGCTTATTTTATACGCAGCGCAAAAGCGAATGAAGTTAATTTTCTCACATCAGGTCCGAACGGCCGCGCGTTCATTGCATTTGTCAACTCGCGCTCCGCGTACTGGAAAATGCCCGGCGGCCGAGGGCGGCCCGCAGCTCATTCGCTGACCTTGTCGGCCTGGACCGGAGCGCGCGCCAGGACGCGAAAGACTGGGACCGGGCGCGCGAAGCCTTTCAACGAGAGCTCGCCGACCGCTTGCGTCGGAACTTCCGCGCCCAGGGCGCCCGCCACGCGCTGCGAGAGCAGGATCTCTCCGCCCTTGGCCTCGGCGCAGAGGCGCGCGGCGAGGTTGCACACCGTTCCGATCGCGCCGTAGTCCCATCGCCCCTCGAACCCGATCGTGCCGAGCGTGGCGTAGCCCTGGGCGATTCCGATTCCCAATGCAAGCTCGTATCCCCGCTGCTTCCATCCCGCGGCAATCGGCACGAACGCGGCCTGCATCTCGATCGCCATGCGCGCCGCACGAGCCGCGGGGTCCGGCACCGGCAGCGGATCGTTGAAGAAGACCATGATGCCGTCGCCCGCGTAGCTGTCGAGGGTGCCCGCATGCGCCTGGATGATCCGCCCCATGCCGGCGTAATACTCGTTCACGACGCTCATCACCTCTTCGGGGTCGGAGGTCTCCGTGAAAGCGGTAAAGCCGCGCAGGTCGAGGAAGACCACGGCGATCTCGCGGCGATGGTGCTTGAGCAGCTCCTCGCCGCCGCCCGAAAGGACCATGTCCGCGACCTGCGGCGGCAGGAATCGCTGCAGGCTCCTGGCGCGCTCGAGCTGCGCGATCCCCTCCGCCACCCGCTGTTCGAGCTTGCGATTCCACTCGGCGAGCTCGCGCGCCTGGCGCTCGACCGTCTCGCGATAGTCCTTGATGCGAAGCAGCGAGCGCAGCCGCGCGACCAGTTCCGGCTGCGCGATCGGCTTGGAGAGGAAGTCGTCCGCGCCGGCCTCGATCCCCTTGACCCGCTCCTCGGCCTGGTCGAGCGCGGTGACCATGACGATGGGCAGCATCTGCGTCTCGGGCCTGGCGCGGATCGCGCGACAGACCTCGTAGCCGTCCAGGTCCGGCATCATCACGTCGAGGAGAACGATGTCGGGCCGCTCGGACAGGGATTTGTCGAGGCCCTCCTGCCCGCTCGCGGCGGTGATCACCTCGTAGCCGCGCGCTTTCAGCAGGCTCGCGAGCATGCGCACGTTGGCCGGCACGTCATCGACCACCAGGACGCGTCTCGTCTCCGGAGCCGTCACGTCGCCGCTTTCGCGCCCCGGGCCAGCAGCGCCGCGATGGTCGCCATGAGGTTCCTCACGTGGATCGGCTTGGTCTCGAAGCCATCGAACCCGGCCTGCCTCATGCGCGCTGTATCCTCCGGCATCGCGGAGGCCGTGACCGCGACGATCGGCATGCGGGGAATCGAGGGCTCGGCACGGATGCGCTTGAAGGTCTCGATGCCGTCGATTCCCGGAAGCTGGTAGTCCATGAGGATCAGGTCGGGAGCCTCGCGACGCACCGCCTCGATCGCCTCCTCGCCGGTCTCGACCTCCTGCGTTCGATAACCGGTCTTCTCGAGCACCTTGCGCACCAGCTTGCGGTTCTTCTCGTTGTCCTCGACGATCAGGATGAGCTCATTGGCCATGAATCAAGTCTCTGGCTGCGCCGCGTTGGGAAGAAAGACGGTGAACACCGACCCCTTGCCCAGCTCGCTCGCCAGGCGAATGCTTCCGCCGTGCAGCTCCGCGAACCTGCGCGCAAGCCCAAGGCCCAGTCCCGTGCCCTCTGCCTTGCGCAATTGGTCCTTGCCGACCTGGCGGAACTCCTCGAAAACCGCCTCGTGATCCGCGGGCGCGATGCCCACGCCGGTGTCCGCGACCGCGATTTCGGTGCCGCCTTGCACTGGCCGCGCGCTCACCTTCACCGTGCCGCCTTCGGGCGTGAACTTGACCGCGTTGGAGAGCAGGTTGAGAAGGATCTGCTTTAGTTTTCGCTCGTCGGCGCGAATCACGCCCAGACTCGGGTCGATGTCGCTGTCGAGGCGAATGCGGTGGCGGCCCGCGCGCTCCTTGACCAGCGTGATGGCGTTCGCGATGGCGCTGGGCAGATCGAACTCCTCGACCAGGAGCTCCATGCGCCCGGCCTCCACCTTGGACAGATCGAGGATGTCGTTGATGAGCGCGAGCAGGTGCTTGCCCGACTCGTGAATGTCGCGGATGAATTCCGCCTGCTCCTCGTTGAGATCGCCGAACATCGGCTCCTGCAGGACCTCGGAAAAGCCGATGATCGCGTTCAGCGGCGTACGCAGCTCGTGCGACATGTTGGCGAGGAATTCGCTCTTGTGCTTGTTGGCTTGCTCAAGCTGGCGGCTCTTGTCCTGGATCTCGTTGAAGAGCCGCACATTCTCGATGGCTATCACCGCCTGGTCGGCGAATGTCCGCAGAAGCATGATCTGCTTGTCGTCGAAGGGCCGCACCTCGGCGCGCCTGACCATGATGGCGCCAATGGCCTCGCCGTCCTTCAGCAAGGGAACGGCGATGATCGAATGGTTCTCCGAAATGCTCTTGGACTCGCTCAGTCTCTGCAGCACATCCCACGTCCATGGATAGCGATCTCGCTCCTTCGCGAGGTCAACTACCTGAATCGTGGCCTTCTCACACACCGCGCGCCCCGAAACAGACCGCGTATCCAGGGGCTGGGTTCCAGCCGTGCTGAGGGGCAGCGGTCCATGCCAGGCGGCCCGCCGCATGACGTCCCCCTCGCACAGATAGACCACCGCCGAGCCACCGTCGCAAAGGCGCTCCGCCCGTCCGGCAATAGCGTCGAGCACCGGCTGTACGTCGGTGGGCGAGCCGGAGATGACGCGCAGGATGTCGGCGGTCGCCGTCTGCTGGGCGAGTGTCTCCGACAACTCGCTCGTGCGCTCCTCAACCTTCCGCTCGAGGTCCGCATACGACTCCTCGAGCCGTGCGCTCATGCGATTGAACTCTCCGGCAAGAGCCTCGAGCTCGTCGCCGGTCTTGACCTCGAT
>JBKJTM010000534.1:0-3200 GCA_046590805.1 Usitatibacter sp. | reverse complement strand
TACCAGATGACCGCACCGGTGTGGATTCGCGGCATCCTCCAGGACGAGTACGGCGTGCCGGTGGACACGCAGACCTATTACACCGGCGGGGAGGAGGAGCCGAACCGCTCGGAGAAGCTCAAGCTCGAGCTGCCGCCGAACATCAGGGTGCAGCCGATCGGGCCGAGCGACACGCTGGCCGCGATGCTGCGCGACGGCGCCATCGACGCGTTCTACACCGCGCGCATGCCCTCGAGCTACAAGGCCGGGGGCCTCGCCGACGTGCGCAGGCTCTTCGAGAGCTACATGGAGGTGGAGCAGGCGTATTACCGCAAGACGCGCATCTTCCCGATCATGCATACCGTGGTGATCAAGCGCAGCGTCTACGAGCAGCACCCGTGGGTCGCCATGTCGCTCTACAAGGCGTTCGTCGAGGCGCAGCGCGAGAACTACGCCGACCTCTACGTGACCGCGGCGTTGAAGGCATCGCTCCCCTGGCTCACCAAGCACGTCGAGGATGCGCGCGCGCTGATGGGCGACGACTTCTGGCCCTACGGCTTCGCGCCCAACCGCGCGACGCTCGCCACATTCCTCCGCTACCACCACGAGCAGGGGCTCTCGAAGCGTCTCCTCACGCCCGAAGAGTTGTTCGCGCCGGAGACGATGGAGAGCTACGTCATCTGATGGCCGAGCCGCTCGGACAGAAGAAGCACGCCCTCGTCGACCATCTGATGGGCGAGGGCGGCGTGCATGCGCATGTCGAGGGCGAGTACGACCACGACCACGATCACGACGACCTGGGCGACCATGACCTGGAGCGCGATTCGCTCTGGCTGCAGGACCACATCCAGCTGGTCTCCGTGGGCATCGACATCGGCTCCTCGGGGACGCAGGTGATCTTCTCGCGGGTGCAGATGCGCCGGCTCGCCGAGGACCTCTCCAGCCGTTACTTCGTGGTCGGCCGCGAGACGCTGCACCAGTCGCCCGTGTCGCTCACGCCCTACCAGAGCGAGACGCGCATCGACGAGCGCGCGGTGGGCGAGATCATCGACCGGGCGTACGCCGAGGCCGGCATCCATCCCGACAACATCGACACCGGCGCGGTGATCCTCACCGGGGAAGCGCTGCGGCGGGAGAACGCCAAGGCGATCGCCGACCTGCTGGCGGAGATGGGCGGGGAGTTCGTCTGCGCCACCGCCGGCCACCACATGGAATCGCTGCTCGCCGCCTATGGCTCGGGCGCGGCGAAGCTCTCCCACGACCTGGGGCGCCCGGTGCTGAACGTGGACATCGGTGGCGGCACCACCAAGCTGGCGTTGGTCGAGAACGGGCGCGTGGTGCATACCGCTGCGATTCACATCGGTGGGCGGTTGGCGGTTGTGGGGGGTGCTCGCGATGCATTGGGCCCCCGTCTACACGGGGGAGACGAGTCGGACGGGGGAGACGAGTCGGACGGGGGAGACGAATCGGACGGGGGAGACGAGTCGGCCTTGCTGACGCGGCTGGATCCCACCGGCAGGCAGCTCGCGCACAACGCCGGCGTCGATTGGTCGCTGGGCGGCAGGGCGACCGACGCCGAGGTCGAGCAGGTCACCGAGTGGATGGCCGATGCCCTGGTCGCCGCGTTGACAAAGGCTTCGCCGCCGGCCGCGGTGCAGGCGCTCTGGCTCACCGATCCGCTCGAGCCCGTCGAGGGCATCGCCGGCGTGATGTTCTCCGGTGGCGTCGCGGAGTACGTCTATGGCCGCGAGGAGCGCGACTTCGGCGACCTCGGGCGCCGCCTCGGGATCGCGATGCGCCGCCGCCTCGATGAGGGAAAGCTGCCCTATCCGCTCCTTCCGGCCGGCGAGTGCATCCGCGCGACCGCCATCGGCGCGTCCGAATACAGCGTGCAGCTCTCGGGCAACACCGTCTACATCTCCAACCCGGGGTTGCTGCTGCCGCGCAAGAACCTGCAGGTGCTGCAGCCCGACGTGGCGCTCGAGGGATCGATCGACGCGGCGCGGGTGACCCAGGCCATCCGGCGCCACTTCGAGGCCTTCGACCTGGTCGAGGGCGAGGCCGAGGTGGCGCTTGCCTTCCGCTGGCAGGGCCCGCCGTCGTTCGACCGGCTCTCCGCGCTGGCACGCGGCATCGTCGAGGCATTGCCGATGACGACTCTCGAGGCGAGACCGATCTTCCTGGTGCTCGACGGCGACATCGCGCATTCGCTCGGCGCGCTGCTGCGCGAGGAGTGGGGTGTCGCCTCCGACTTGCTGGTGATCGACGGCGTCTCGCTCTGGGACTTCGACTACGTCGACCTGGGGCGGGTGCGCATGCCATCCCACACCGTGCCGGTCACCATCAAGTCGCTGGTCTTCAGCGAGGATCCGCGCGGCCCGAAGACCCGCGCCCACCCGCGCCACGAGCACGGGCACGACCACCCGCACGGCGAGGGCCACCATCATCATCACCCCGGGGGCGAGGGGCGAGGGGCGAGGGGCGAGACCGCATGAGCGAGCTGCGACAACAACTGGCGGACGCGCTCTCGATGATGGAGCGCGCCGAGGTGATCGACTTCAACGGCCACATGAGCTGCCGCATGCCCGGCACCGACCACATCCTGATCAATTCGGGCAAGTCGGTGCGCAGCAATCTCACCGCCGCCGACATCATCGCCATCAACCTGGACGGCAAGCCGCTCGAGGGCGACGTGGTCCCGCCGATGGAATTCCATTTGCACAGCGCCATCTATCGCCGCCGCGCGGACGTGCACGCGGTCGCCCATACCCACCCGCTGTGGTCGACGCTCTTCAGCTCCGTGGGCGAGAAGGTGCTGCCGGTCACGATGCAGGCCGCGGTGATGGGGCCGGTGCAGGTCTTCGGCAAGACCGCCTCGATCAACCAGCGCGCGCTCGCCGAGGAGCTGGCCGAGGCGTTGGGCCCGCACCGGGTGATCACGCTGCGCTCCCACGGCGCGGTCACGGTCGGGGCGGATGTGATGGAGGCCTTCGTCCTCGCGATCTACCTCGAGGAGACGGCCCGTCGCCAGTACCTGGCGCGCTCCATCGGCGTGCCTTATGTGCTGAGCGTGGACGAGGTCGAAACCATCGGTATCAACTTGCGGCGGCCCCATTTGCTCAGGAAGGTATGGGATTACCACCTCGCCAAGCTGTGTCGATGAAATGCTGTCGCCCCCGCGTAGGCGGGGGCCCAATGCATCGCGAGCCAAATTGGGCCCC
>JBKJTM010000498.1:0-2894 GCA_046590805.1 Usitatibacter sp. | reverse complement strand
GTTCGACAGCAGGTTCAGCATCACCTGCATCACGCGATCGCGGTCGGCCATCACCTTGGGCACGGTGGCCGGCGCGCGCGCCTCGACCACCACGCCGCGGCCCTTAAAGATCTGGCTGGTGGCGCTCACCGCATCGGTCACGATCTCCTTGAGATCCAGCTCGGCCGTCTGCCAGTCGGCATGCCCGGACTCGAGCTTGGCAAGGTCGAGCACCTGGTTGATGAGGCGCGTGAGGCGCTCGGACTCCTTGATGATCAGTCCCATGAAGCGGTGGCGCTCGGCTTCGTCGATGTCGGCGTTGTCGTGCAGGATCTCGGAAAAGGCGCGGATCGAGGTGAGCGGCGTGCGCAGCTCGTGGGTCACGGTCGATACGAAATCGTCCTTGAGCCGGTCCAGCTCCTGCAGACGCAGGTTCGCGGCCTGCAGGCTCGCGGTCGCCTGCTCCAGCTCCTGCTGCTTCTCCTCCAGCTTGTGGCTGTACGCGATCACCTGCGAAGCCTCGTCGATGATGCTCATCACCTCGTCGATGCCGAGCGGCTCCTCCTGCGCGACGGTCGAGACCATGGTGTGGGCGGAGGCGGCGCCGATCGTCCCGGCGAGCTGCAGCTCGGCGAAACGCACCAGCTCGGCGTCGGCCTCGAGCGCATCGATCGATTCGTGGCCGCGCTCCTGCGCATAGGCGCGAAAGAGCTCGGCGGCGCGCGCCGGCCCGAGGAAGCGCCCGAGCAGCGTTTGCAGGGCGGAGGCGGAAGTAGTGCCTCGCCAGATGCGGCCGCGCTCGCCGGTCTGGGTGAAGACGTCGACGAAAAGGGTCGCCTGGCTGTGCTCGGCGGCGCTCTGGCGGCCGAGCAGCGACACCAGGACGAACGCCCCGATGTTTGCGGTCATGCTCCAGATCATCGCGTGGGTGATCTGGTCCAGGCCCGCCAGGCCGAAGAGCGCGTCAGGCCGCAGCAGCTCGATGCCGAAGGGCCCGCGCTCGATGAAGCCGATGCCGAGCCATCCCGACTTGGCGAAGGCGGGCAGCAGAAGCGTGTAGAGCCAGACGGCGAATCCCGCGGTAAGGCCCGCGAGCGCTCCCAGCCGGGTGGCGCTCTTCCAGTAGATTCCGCCGATGGCCACCGGAGCGAACTGCGCCACCGCCGCGAACGAGATGAGGCCGATGGAGACCAGCGCGTAGGCCTCGCCGGCGACGCGGAAATAGAAGTAGCCGAGCAGCAGGATGGCGATGATGGCGCCGCGGCGAATGTCGAGCAGCAGCGCGGTGAAGTCCGGGCGTCTTGCCAGGTCCAGCCACTTCCAGCGCAGCAGGATCGGCATCACCAGGTCGTTGCACACCATGGTGGCGAGTGCGATGGTCTCGACGATCACCATGCCGGTGGCCGCCGACAGGCCGCCGATGAACACCAGCAGCGCCAGGCCCTCCTGCTGGAACGCCATCGGCAGCGTGAGCACGAAGGTGTCCGCGTCGACGTCGCCCTGGGTGAAGATGAGGCGCCCGCCGAAGGCCAACGGCAGCACGAAGATGTTGATCGCGAGCATGTAGAGCGGGAACAGCCACACGGCCTTGCGCAGGTGCTTCTCGTCCACGTTCTCGATCACCGCGACCTGGAACTGCCGCGGCAGGAAGATGATCGCCAGCATCGAGAGCACGGTGAGCCATACCCAGCCGGCGTAGCCCACGCCCGCATCGCCGAAGGGCGTCATCAGGCGGGCGAGATCCGGGCGTTCGGCCGCCTGGCGAAAGATATCGCCCGCGCCGTTGAAGATCCCGAAGGTCACGAAGATCCCCACCGCCAGGAACGCGACCATCTTCACCACCGCCTCGAAGGCGATCGCGGCGACCATCCCCTCGTGGCGCTCGCTCACGTCGAGCGTGCGCGTGCCGAACGCGATGGTGAAGAGCGCCATGAAGAGCGCCACGTAGAACGCGGTGTCCTGCATGATCGCGACCGCGCCCACCTTCTGCGGCATCACGATCTCGGGATACTGCAGCAGGATCTGGAAGCTCGACGACACCGCCTTCAGCTGCAGCGAGATGTAAGGGAGGATGCCGACCACCGCGATCACCGTCACCAGCCCGCCCAGGAGCGCGCTCTTGCCGTAGCGCGAGGCGATGAAGTCGGCGAGCGAGGTGATGCGGTTCACCTTGCTGATGCGGATGATCTTGCGCAGCACGAACCACCACAGCAGGATCATGAGCGTGGGGCCGATGTAGATCGGCAGGAAGCCCACGCCGTCGCTCGCCGCACGCCCCACGCTTCCGTAGAAGGTCCACGCGGTCGCGTACACCGCGAGCGAGAGGCTGTAGATGACCGGCGTGATGATGGAGCGTCCCGCGAGCGCCCGCTTGTCGGCGTAGTACGCGATCGCGAACAGCAGCCCGATGTATCCGAACGACGCGGCGACGATCACCCAGCCCTGGAGCACGCCGCGGGCCCTAGTCCGACCGTTCCATGATCGCCACCACCAGCGCGATGACGAGCGCCCACGCGGCGAACAGGTAGGCGTAGAGGATCGGGATGCCGAACACCGCCCCCTTCACGTTGAAGAGCGCGAGCAGCGGGAAATTGAACAACAGGCAGCCGAGCAGGAAGAGCCCCACCAGCCGCTCGCCGCGGCGGCCTTTTTTCGCCACCGTTCCCCCTCCCCCTCAGAGGTTCTGCTTCAACTGCTCCAGGATCCCCGGGTTCTCGAGCGTCGAGACGTCCTGCGTGATCTCTTCTCCCTTGGCGATCGAGCGCAGCAGTCGCCGCATGATCTTGCCGCTGCGGGTCTTCGGTAGACCATCGGCGAGACGGATGTCGTCGGGTTTGGCAATCGCTCCAATTTCCTTGGCGACGTGCTCGCGCAGCTCCCTGATCAGCGCCTCGGCCTCCACCCCTTCGGGTCGC
>JBKJTM010000432.1:0-6930 GCA_046590805.1 Usitatibacter sp. | reverse complement strand
CCCGGCGGGCACCTTCGTGGCGTCGACATCGACGTACTTCCACCAGCCGCGCATCACCGGGTGACGCGTATACCCGACCACCCACGGGTGGGCGAGGTCGTTCAGGATGCGATGGGCGCCGAGGCGCCACGGCGAGTACACGAGGAACAGGCGCTTCATCTCGCGGTAGATGGCGTTGCGCTCGGGGCTGTCGGGCACGGCGAGCGACCTCTGGTACAGGCGGTCGTATTCGGGCAGCTTGAAGCGCGACTCGTTGGACTGCTCGGTGTTCGGGCCGTAGTAGAGCTGCAGGAAGTTCTGCGCGTCGGGATAGTCGGCCGTCCACGCGGAGCCCGCGACCTGGAACTTGCCGACGCGCTTGTCGTTCAGCAGGTCGGCGAACTGCACCGCCACCGTGTCCATGCGGATGCCCACATGGGCCAGCGACTTGACCCACAGCTCGGCGAGGAGCCGCGTCTCCGGCCCGGAGTTGTACTTGTACGTGAGCGTGAGCGCCTTGCCGTCGGGCTGGTCGCGCCAGCCGTCGCCGTCACGGTCGACGTAGCCGAACATGTCGAGCAGCGCCTTCGCCTTGACCGGATCGAACTCGGTGGCCGGGGACTGGAAGGCCGGGTCATGGCCGACCACTCCGGGCGGCACCGGGCTGTACGCGGGTGTGGCCTGCTGCTTGCGGATGATGTTGATTTCCTGCGTGCGGTCGTGCGCATGCACCAGCGCGCGCCGCAGCCCCACCCGCTCCGGCGCGTAGCCGCCGATGACCGGGTCCTCGACGTTGAACGAGTCGTAGGTGAACTCGGGCTGCAGCTCGGGGAACACCGATACGCCACGCTTCTCGAGGGCGGCGGAAAGCTTGCCGTTGGGCAGCACCTGGTGGATGAACTGCGGGTGCAGCTCGTCCATCAGGTCATGCTCGCCGTTGACGAACGCGAGGTAGCGCGGCTGCTCCTCCTCGATCGGGAAGATCTCGACGCGGTCGAGGAGCGGCAGGCGCTTGCCGCGCAACGCCTCCATCGCCTTGCGGTCCCAGGGATCGGTGGTGTCCGCGTAACGCGTCTCGAGCTCGTAGCCGCGGTGCTCGGGATTGCGCTCGAGCACGATCTTCGAGCGCCGCACCCATTCCTTCAGCACAAAGGGCCCGGTGCCCACGGGATGGGCGTGGGTGTCCGCGGCATAAGCCTCGATCACCTCGCGCGCCACCGGCACCACGTTGGGCATGGCGAGGATGTAGAGGAAGTTGAAGTCGGGTTCCTTCAGCTTGAAGCTCACGATGTACTTGCCGCGCACCTCGATGCCGGCGATGCTCGCGTCGTAGTCGAACTTCGCGCCCGGCTTCTTCGCGCGCTCGGTGAGCTCGTCCAGCCCGACGACCTTGTTCTCGAAGAGCCACTCGTACGGGCTCCTGTTCAGCGGGTCGCGGAAGCGCTTGACCGCGTACTCGATGTCCTTCGCCACCAGCTCGCGCTTCTGCCCCTTGAACGCGGGATCGTCGGCGTAGAAGATGCCGGGGCGAAGGCGGAAGGTGTAGCGGGTGCCGCCCTCCTCCGGCTCGGGCACGCTCTCGGCGACCAGCGGCACGACCTTCACCGGCCGCGCCAGATAGTCGTAGGTGAGCAGCGGCTCGAAGATGTTCTCGCAGATGCCGACCGAGTAGCGGTCGTAGACCTTCTGCGGGTCGAACCCGGTCTCCGCGGTGCGGAAAGCCATGCGCAGCACTTTTTTCTGGGCATGGGCCGCGACCGTCCCGAAGGCAAGGGCGGAGGCGACCAGGAGGGCTGCGAGGCGGAGGGGGTTCAAGGCGGCGGAAATCGGCGAAACTGCGGAATTATAACTTGGGGACGTACCCTCATTTCGCCGGCTGAAATGAGGGTACGTCCCCGGTTTCCAACGGGGCTCACCGCAGCTCTTTCGCGCGCCGCTCCAGGTCGATGTCCACGTAGCGGTAGCCCTCGTGCTGGAAGTGGTTGCGGCGCCAGCCGAGCACCCACGGCTGCACCATCTGGTTGCGCAGGCGGTGCGAGTTCAGCTTGAACGGGGCGTACACCGCGACCAGGCGAGCCATCTGCTGGTAGATCGCGGTGCGCTCCGGGCCGGGCGGCAGCACCGCTGCCTTGTCGTAGAGCGCATCGAACTCGGCCAGCTCGAAGCAGCCGTCGTTGGAAGAGCCGCAGTTGGGGCCATAGAGCAGCTGGTAGAAATTCTCGCCGTCGGGATAGTCGGCATTCCACGCCAGATGCCAGCTCTGCAGCTTGCCGAGCTTGGACTCCTTGCGGTTCTCCGGCCACTTGGCGACCCTCACTTCCATGCGCACGCCGATCGCCCCGATGTTCTTCTTCCACAGTTCCGTGAATAGCCGCGAGGTCTGGTCGGGCTCGGTGGTGTAGACGAACGTGAGCGGCGAGCCGTCGGGCATATCGCGCCAGCCGTCGCCGTCGCGGTCCACGTAGCCGAACATGTCCAGCAGCGCCTTCGCCTTGGGAGGGTCGTAGCTGCGGCCGACGTAGAACGCGGGATCGTAGCCCTGGATACCCGGCGGGAGCAGGCTCTGCGCCTCGATCGCGGTGCCGTTGCGCAACAGGACGACCTCCTCCTCGTTGTTGTAGGCGAGCGAGACCGCGCGCCGCAGCGCCACCTTCTCCGGCGAATAGCCGCCGAAGGTCGCGTCCTTCATGTTGAAGTAGAGGTAGGTGATGTCGGGGTCGATGCTCGCAACGTTGCGCACGCCGCGCTTCGCGAGCCAGGGCGCGAGCGCGCCGCCGGGCAGCGCCATGTGCTTGAATTCCAGCGGCACGTTCACCCAGTCGAATTCCTTGTTGAGGAAGCCCAGCCAGCGCGGTTGCGCCTCCTCGACGATGTAGACCTCGACGCGGTCCAGCTGCGGCAGGCGCTTGCCCTTCATCTCGGCGTGCAGCTTGCGTCCGGGGGCGTCGTCCTCCGGGGGCAGCTCCGCGTCGAAATACACTTCGCGGAAATTGGGATTCTTCTCGAGGATGATCTTCGAGGAGCGCCGCCACTCCTTCAGGCGGAAGGCGCCCGTGCCCACGGGATGCGCGCCGATGTCGGCGCCGTACTTCTCCACCACCTCGCGCGCCTGCGCCCCCAGGTTGGCCATGGCGAGGATGTAGAGGAAGTTGTAGTCGGGCTTCTCCAGCCGGATGCGCAGCGTGTAGCGGTCGAGGACCTGGATTCCGGGGATCGGCGCGTCGTAGTCGAACTTGTTGTCCTTCTTCGCGTTCGCCGCCGCCGCCTCGACGCCGAGGACCCTGCCCTCGATCAGCCACAGGTTCGGGGACCTCACCTTCGGATCGATGAGGCGCTTCATCGCAAATTCGTAGTCGTGCGCGGTGAGCTCGCGCTTCTGCCCGTTGAAGGCCGGGTCGTCGGCGAAGAGGATGCCGCGCTTCAGCCGGATCGTGTAGGTGCGCGCGCCGTCGGTGACCTCGGGCATCGCTTCGGCCGTCTCGGGCTTCAGCTTCGCGGGCCGCGCGAGGAAATCGTAGGCAAGCGGCGGCTCGAAGATCTCGTGGACGATGTTGTGCGAGTAGAGATCGGAGACCGCCGCCGGATCGAAGTTGGTCTCGGCGCTGACGTAGGGAACGCGCAGGACCTTCTCGGCGGCGAGGCCCGGCGCAGACGCGAGCGCGAGCGCGAGCGCGAGCAGAAGTATCGCCACCCGCGCCGCGACACGCATGGCTACTTGGCCCCGTAGGCGGCAAGCTTCGGGGTGTCGATGTCGATGTACTTCCAGAAGCCGCGCATCACGGGATGGCGCTTGAAGCCCACGACCCAGGGGTGCCAGAGGTCGGTATAGATGCGGTGCGAGCCGAGCCGCCACGGCGCGTAGACGAGGAAGATGCGATTCATCTCGCGGTAGATGGCGTCACGCTCGGGGCCGTGGGGCAGCCGCCTGGACTGCTCGTAGAGGCGGTTGAATTCGGGCACGTCGAAGCGAGAGTGGTTCGCCTGGCCGCCATTCGGACCGTAGAGCATCACGAAGAACGCGTCGGCGTCGGGCGTGGTGGCGCTCCATCCCAGGCCCCACATCTGCAGCTTGCCGGCCTTGGATTCCTTGAGCAGGTCGGGCCACTTCGCCTTCTTGAAGGACATGCGGATGCCGATCGCATCCATGTTCTTCTTCCAGTTCTCGTCGAGCGGTTTCTGCTGCGCCGTCGGCGCCGAGGCATACTCGATCGAGAGCGGCCTGCACTCGTCGGCGGCGCTGCTGCGGGGCTGGTCGCGCCAGCCGTCGCCGTCGCAGTCGACGTAGCCGTACATGTCGAGCAATGCCTTGGACTTCGCCGGGTTGTACTCCGTGGCGGTGGAGCGGAAGTTGGGGTCGTATCCGGCTGCGCCCGGACCGATCGGGGTGTGCGCGGCGATCGCCTGGTTCTTGCGGGCGATGCGCACCTCGGCGCCCACGTCCTGCCCGAGCACGATGGCGCGGCGAAGCGCGATCCTCTCCGGCGAGTAGCCCCCCACTACCGGGTCTTTCATCGCGAAATAGGAGTAGGTGAGCTCCATTCCGGGAACCTGCTGCATCTGCACGCCGCGGCGCTTCAGATCTCCGGCGAGCTCGTTGTTGGGGAAGGCGATGCTGGTGAACTCGGGCGCGATGCGCTCAAGGAAGTCGTGCTCCGAATTCAGGAACGCCAGGTAGCGCGGCTGCTGCTCCTCGACGATGTAGACCTCGATCCTGCCGGTCATCGGGAGCTTCCTGCCGCGCAGCCTGGTGGCGATCGCCTGCCCCTCGGCATCGTCGGCGGCGGGTTGCGGATCGTAGACGTCCTCGCGGTAGTTCGGGTTCGGCTCGAACACCATCTTCGACGAGCGCTTCCAGAAGGCGAGGCGGTAGGGCCCGGTGCCCACGGGGTGCTCGGCGATGTTGTCGCCGTAGAACTCCACCACCTCGCGCGCCAGCGCGCAACTCACGTTGCAGTACGCGAGGTAGTAGATGAAATTGTAGTTGGGCTGCTTGAGGCGGATCTGGAGCGTGTAGCGGTCGAGGGCGCGCAGGCCTTCCACTGGCGTGTCGTAGTCGAAGCTTCCGGCCCTGCGCGCTTTCGCGAGCGGCTCGTCCATGCCCGCGATCCAGCCCTCGAACTGGTAGAGGTTCGGCGACTTCTTGCGCGGCTCGAAGATGCGCTTGATCGAGTAGACGTAGTCCTCGGCCACGAGCTCGCGCTTCTTTCCCTTGAACGCAGGATCGTCGGCGAAATGGATCCCGGGCTTCACCTTCAGCGTGTACAGCGTGCCGCCCTCGGTGATCTCCGGCATCGCCACCAGCGTGTTGGGAACGAGCTTCACCGGCCGAGCGAGGTAGTCATAGACGAGCGGCTGGTCGAAGATGTTGGCGATCACGTTCGACGAGTACAGGTCCGAGACCTCGGCGGGGTCCAGCGACGATTCCGCCGCCTCGAACGCGTAGCGGAACACCTTGCTCGGGTCGGCGGCGCCGGCCGCGGTGGGAAGCAGGACCAGGGCGGCGGTGGAAGCGGCTGCGGCCAGGCGGGAAAGGCAGGATTGCATGGGGTGCGTGGGAGCGTTGCGGGCGTGCGGCTGCGGAATTATGCGATACACTTCGACCCCGTCTGTGACCGTTGATTACCCTCGATTTTACGTCGGAAGGAGCACATCGAATGGGGTTCCTGAAAGGCCGGCGCATCCTCGTCACCGGGATGCTCTCCAGCCGCTCGATCGCCTATGGCATCGCGACCGCATGCGCCCGCGAAGGCGCCGAGCTCGCGTTCACGTACCAGGGCGAAGGCATCCGCGAGCGCGTGGTGGACCTGGCCCGGGAGTTCGGCACGGACCGCGTGTTTCCCTGCGACGTGGCCGACGATGCGCAGATCGACCAGCTCTTCATCGAGCTGCGCAAGCATTGGGATGGCCTGGACGGACTGGTGCACGCCATCGCTTTCGCGCCGCGCGAGGCGCTGAAGGGCGGCTTCCACACCAGCGTCACCCGCGAGGCCTTCCGCGTGGCGCATGACATCTCCAGCTACAGCCTGGCGGCGCTCGCCAAGGCGGCCGAGCCGATGATGAAGGGCCGCCCCGGATCGATCGTGACGCTCTCGTACCTGGGCGCGGAGCGCGCCATGCCCAACTACAACGTGATGGGACTCGCCAAAGCGAGCCTCGAGTCCTGCGTGCGCTACCTCGCGTCGAGCCTTGGCGCCGAGGCGATCCGCGTGAACGCGATCTCCGCCGGGCCGATCAAGACGCTCGCCGCGGCGGGCATCGGCGGCTTCTCCAAGATCCTGAATTTCGTGGAGAAGAACGCCCCGCTGCGCCGCGGCGTGACCGCCGAGGAAGTCGGCAACACCGCGGCCTTCCTGCTCTCCGACCTCGCCAGCGGCATCACCGGCGAGGTGCTCTACGTCGACGCGGGCTTCAACATCGTGACGCCGCTGGACGAGTAGCGGGGGCCGTCCCGGAGTTTCGCGCCGGCGAAAACCGGGACTGTCCCTGGCGCGTTACGACTTCTTCGGCGCGGGCGCCGAGCCGTCCTTCTCCTTGGCGTCGAGCGCACCCTTCTTTACCGTCACGCCCACGCGGTTGCGGACGCTTGAGAGCGTGGCTTCCAGCTCCTGGGCGGCGACCGCCTGGCGAAGCTGGTCGCCCAGCGACTTGCGCTGCGCATCCTCGATCTTCTCGGGCTCGATCACCTTGGTGACGCGCACCAGCGAGTAGCCCATCGGGCTCTCCACGCCGACGAAGGCGGGGAGCTTCTTGCGGTCGGCGCGGAAGGCGCGGTCGAGGACCTGCGGAAAGAGGCCGCCGGACTTCTGGCGATTCACCGCGAGGGCCGCGGGCCATTTCACATCGGCTTCCTTGCCGGCCTGCAGGTCCTTCAGCTTGGCCTCCCCTTCGGCCTTGGCGAGCTTCATCGCCGCTTCGCGCGCGAGCTTCCTGTCGATGTCGGCGCGGACCGAG
>JBKJTM010000298.1:0-19285 GCA_046590805.1 Usitatibacter sp. | reverse complement strand
CGAGCACCGGAACGGTGTTCGGATATGGCGTGGTGCTGATTTGGCGCGCTGCCAGCCTGCCGAACACCGCAAGCCCGAGGATTGCCGGAATCCATTCCCAGCCGCCGTCGGGACGCGTGAAGGCGAGCACGCCGCAGGCGGCAAAGGAAACGAACGCCAGCAACAGCCAGGGGCGCCGCACGGCTGGCACGGTAACGGACAATCGCTCCGAGGTGGGCGTGTTCATCGATGATCGACCCGTCACGCCGGCCGGCTCCCCATGAGCCGTATCACCGCTTCTCTCAGACCCCCGCCAGGCTCAATCCTCGTTGGAATCACGAGCCCCCCTCCAGGCGCACACCTCGTTGGACAAGACTGCCGGTTGCCGCGCGGAGCGGGAAAGTGCTAAAATCTAACGCTTTGATTCTACAGCCCTAGGCCTGAGGTTTTCATGTCGCGCGTATGCCAAGTCACGGGGAAGGCCCCCATAGTCGGACACCACGTGTCCCACGCCAACAACAAGACCAAGCGTCGTTACCTCCCGAACCTGCAGTACCGCAAGTTCTGGGTCGAGAGCGAGAACCGCTGGGTGAAGATGCGCCTTACCAGCGCCGGCCTGCGCCTCATCGACAAGAAGGGCATCGATGTGGTCCTCGCCGACATGCGCGAACGCGGCGAGAAGGTCTAACGGAGAGTCCCCATGCGCGAAAAGATCAAGCTCGAGTCCTCCGCCGGCACCGGCCACTTCTACACCACCACCAAGAACAAGCGCACCATGCCCGACAAGATGGAGATCAAGAAGTACGATCCCGTCGCGCGCAAGCACGTCGCCTACAAGGAAACCAAGCTCAAGTGACCGCGCGTAGGCGCTGATGCGCCGGTAGCCCGGGCATCCCTGCGCAGGTGGGGATCCAATGAGAAAACCCCGCCGAGGCGGGGTTTTTCTTGCTGCCTTGCGACTTACTTCTTCTTGTCGTCGGGCTTCTTGTCGTCGGCCTTCTTGGTTGGCGGGGCGGCCTTGTCGTCGGGCTTCTTCGCCGCAGCCATGTCCTGCTTGGCGATGATCTGGTCCTTGATGTCGTCGTACACGTTCTGCGGCACCTTCGCCTTGGCGACGATCTCGTCCTTGCCCTTGTAGGGGCGGTTCTTGATGATCGCCTTCGCGCGCACCTCGCCGATGCCCTTGAGCGAGGCGAGATCCTTCTCGGAGGCCGAGTTGACGTCCATCAGCTCGACCTTCGGCGCTTCCGGCTTCTTGGTGTCCGCCTTCGGGGCTTCCGCCGGCTTCTTCGCATCGGCCTTGGCTTCGGCTTTCTTCGCGTCCTTGGGTGCCTGGGCCAGCGCGCCGGTGCTGGCGAAGGCCAGCCCCAGCGAAGCAGCCGCGGCCATCATCAGCGCGGTGATCTTTTTCATTTCCACTTCTCCTGTTTGAGGGGTTGGGGGCACAGTTGTAAACGCGGCGCCAGTTTACTCGTTGACCGGAAAATGAAAAGCCCCGCTCGCAAGCGGGGCTTTGGGGTCACGCGCGGGGCCGGGAAGTCAGGCGTAGCTGCGCAGGCGAAGCGAGAAGTCCTTGAGGGGCTCGACGCCGCTCTTCTCGGCGCGCTCGCACCAGTCCTTGAGCTGGCTCACCATCTGCTCGGTGTTGAGCGTCGAGCGCTCCCACAGGTGGGTGAGCTCCTGGCGCATCGACCACGTGGTCTTCAACGCCGGGCTGTGCTGCAGCGCCAGCTCGACCTGCTCGCGGCGCTCGACCGGCAGCGCCTTCACGTCCAGGTGCAGCCACTTGCGGATCGCGAGCACGCCCGCGGCCGGCTGCTCGTGGCCACGGCTGCGCATCGAGGCGACCTCCGCCTTGGCGGTGGCCTTCATCGACTTGGCGTACTTCGCGAGCACGTCGTAGCGGTGCGCGATGACGGCTTGCAGCGTCTGCGCGTCCACCTCGAACTTGGTCGGATCCAGCTTCACCGCCGGGGCCCGCTTGCGCACCGTGGCAAGGCCCAGGGCCGACATGATGGTGATGTACATCCAGCCGAGGTCGAACTCGTACGGGCGGATCGAGAACTTGGCCGACGTCGGATAGGCGTGGTGGTTGTTGTGCAGCTCCTCGCCGCCGATCCAGGCCGCCCACGGGACCATGTTGGTGCTGTCGTCCTCGGTGGCGAAGTTGCGGTAGCCGAAGTAGTGGCCCAGGCCATTGATCACGCCGGCGGCCCAGAACGGGATCCAGGCGAGCTGCACGCCGTAGATCAGCATTCCCGGGATGAGGCCGAAGAGATAGATGTTGATCGCCGCAAGGAACAGGATGCCGACCTTGTTGCCGGGCGTGTAGACATTGCGCTCCATCCAGTCGGTCGGCGTGCTGTGGCCGTAGCGATCCATCACGTCCTTCTTGTGCGATTCCTTCACGTACAGCACCACGCCGGTCCACAGGATCTTGTTGATGCCGTGGATGCGCGGGCTGTGCGGGTCTTCCTCGGTCTCGCACTTGGCGTGGTGCTTGCGATGGATCGCGGCCCACTCCTTGGTGATCATGCCCGTGGTCATCCAGAGCCAGAAGCGGAAGAAGTGGCTCACGATGGGGTGGAGGTCCAGCGCCCGGTGCGCCTGGCAGCGGTGCAGGTAGATCGTCACGCCCGCGATGGTGATCTGCACCAACACGAGTGCGACGAGCACGTAACCCCACCAGGGAAGTTGGATCAGGCCGTTGAACATGGGGAAGGGCACTCTTTCTGGTTAGCCGCTTATCAGGCGCGAGATGAGTCGATAACCACGGATTGTAACCCGGGGGGTCACGCACATGACACAAAAGGTAAGTCGCTCGGTCAAGAGGTTGATTCTTCGGACTTATTTTCCATTGCAGCGGTAGCAATCATGCGCAGTTCCTGGCGCGGGCGGGCAATCTCGACACCGGTGGCACGCAGGCCCCGCAGGATGGCACGGTACAGGTCGCTGCGGACCTCCCCATCGACTCCCGGATCGCCGATCCAGACGGTCAGCTCGAGCTCCGCGCCATGGTCGCGAAATGCCTTGATCCGCGCGAACGGGGCGGGGTCCGCGAGCACCAATTTGTTGTCCGCCGCCGCTTGCAGCAGCAGCCCGATCACCGCTTCCATGTCGCTCTCGAAGGACACCACCAGCGGCAGGACGACGGTCACCCGGGTGTCGCTATAGGTGTGGTGGTTCACGATCTCGGTGATCAGCTTCTCGTTCGGGATGATCGATTCCACGCCGTCGCTGCCCTTGATCACCGTGTAACGCGTCTCGATCGCCTTCACCTCGCCCTTGCGGTTGTCGACCGTGATCAGGTCGCCGATGCGCAGGCTGCGGTCGAGCAGCACGATGAAGCCGCTCACGTAGTTGCTCGCGATCTTCTGCAGCCCGAAGCCGAGCCCCACGCCGAGCGCGCCGCTGAAGACCGAGAGCGCGGTGATCGGGATGCCGACCAGCGGCAGCGCCACCAGGACGGCGAGGAAAAGCGTCGCCACCCGCACCGCCTTGGTGATGACGACGCGGGTCGACATCTCGAGATCCCGGGCGGCGAGCACCCGGCTCTCGGTGATGCGCGAGATCCACGCGGCGAGCGCGAGGGTGAGCGCGAGCGCCGCTACCGCCTGGAGAACCAGCCACAGCGTGATGCGCTGCTTGTCCGCGCCGACGGTGAGGCCTACGTCGTCGAGGCCCGCGACGATCCCGGGCAGCAGCCCGGTCACGTGCAGCGCCACGCCCAGCCACGCGATCCAAGCGATGGCCCTGATCGAGGCGCGCAGGAAGCCGCCGGGCGGCATGATGTGCCCGAGGATGTAGATCGCGATCCGGATCACGATCCACGCGACCACCAGCGTCTGCGCGATGTCCAGCAGCACCACCTGCTGGTGGCGCGCGAGGATCGCGCGGCCCACGGCCAGGAAGAGGTAGGCGAGCAGGGGGTAGGCGACGCGCTCGAAGTCGCCCTCGCCGAACTTCCAGCGCGGGCTCGGGGTGACCTGCTTGCAGATGAGGCGCGCGGCGAAGAATCCGATCGCGATTGCGATCGCGCCCACGCCCAGTTGCCATAGCCACTCCATCGCGGTGGCGCCGTGCGCGACCTGGTCGGCGAAGTCCTTCAGCGGCGATACGTCGAAGTCGAACGCCACCTTACTGTTCCGCTCCCGCCTGGGCGGGCATCGGCGTTCCCGCTTTGGTCTTGTCCCTTTCAAGCACGGCGGCAAAGAACCCGTCGGTCTCGTGGATGTGGGGATAGAGCCGCAGGAACTCGCCGCCGTCCTTGAGCTTCACGCCCTGCCGCTCGAGGATCGCGCTCGCGGACACCAAGTGGAAATCGGGATTGGCCTTCATGAACTCGGCGACGATGTCCTCGTTCTCCTCGGCGAGCAGGCTGCAGGTGCCGTAGACGAGGCGCCCGCCCGGCTTCACCAGGGCCGCCGCCGCGGCGAGGATCGAGCGCTGCTTGTCGTTCAGCTCCTTCAGGCCCTCGACGTTCTGGCGCATCTTGAGGTCGGGGTTGCGCCGCAGGGTGCCGAGCCCGGTGCAGGGGGCGTCCACCAGCACCCGGTCGATCTTGCCGCGCAGGCGCTTCACCTTGGCGTCGTTCTCGTTGGCGATGCGCTGCGGGAAGACGTTGGAGAGGCCGGAGCGCTTGAGCCGCGGCGTGAGCTTGGCGAGGCGCCTGTCGGAGACGTCGAAGGCGTACAGGCGGCCGCTGGAATTCATCTGCGCGCCCATCTGCAGAGTCTTGCCGCCGGCGCCGGCGCAGAAATCAACCACCATCTCGCCGCGGCGCGGCTCCACCAGCATGCCGAGGAGCTGGCTGCCCTCGTCCTGCACCTCGACGGCGCCGTCGAGGAACATCGGATGCTTGTTGAGCGCGGGCTTCTCGCGCAGGCGCACGCCAACGGGAGAGTGGCGCGTGGGGGCGGCGGCGATGTCGTCGTAGGCGAGGCGGTCCAGCACCGCGGCGCGCGGCGCCTTGTGGGTGTTGACGCGCAGGTCCAGGGGCGCGGGCTGCTGCAGGCCACGGGCGAGCTCCAGCACCGCGGCCTCGTCCATGCCGCGCTTCAGCCGCTCGAGCACCCAGTCGGGAAGGTCGGCGCGGATCTCGAAGGGAAGGGTGTCGAGGTCGAGCGCCTTCAATGCCGCGAGCCACTCCTTCTCGCCGCCGCGCAGGACCGATTCGATCTGCCCGAGCCCGATGCCCTGCAGCTTCACCAGGGTCGCGAGCGCGATCTCCCGTGGCGTGGCGTGCGGCGTCACGTGCTCCAGCAGCCGGCGGCGGCGCAGCGCCGTGTACACCGTGTCGCCGACCAGCGAACGCTCGCGCGATCCGAAGCTCTTGTTGTCGCGGAAATACTGGCTGAGGATCGCGTCCGCCGGCGAACGCGCCGGCAGCACCACGGCCAGGGCGTGGACGATCGCGTCGAGCTGCGCGCGGGTGAGGGTCATCGGGGCCTAGCGGGTGGAGACCCGGGTTGCGACCTGCTCCACCATCAGTCGGTTGCGGGCCACGGGAAAGCGAAGCTTCACCGGGAGATTGTGGTGATCGGTGCCGAGCCAGACATCGACCACCTCGCGCGCGTCCTTCTCGTCGACGTGGCGCAGGTGCAGCGCGCGCACGCGGCCGAGCGGGATTTCGATCTCCTCCATCCCGATCACCTGCAGCGAGAACTTGTACATCTTGCGCTGGGTGAAGACCTGCAGCGTGGTCGATTCGGCTTGCGGCGGCAGGTGTGCGAGCTGGAAGATCATCGACAACCAGTCCACGGTGTTGTCGACGAGCGGCGTTGTCTTGTCGTTGCCGGCGCGCGAGAAGGTCACCCGGCGCGCGGGCCAGTCGAACTCGAGGCCCTCGCGCACGTTGTTGGGACGCGTCTCGACGAAGCTCCGCGGGCGCAGCCCGCCCTCGGTCACGGTGCCGCGGCTTTCCTGCTGGATCTGCCCCTCGAGGAACAGGGTGAAGAAGCCCTCGGCCTCGGCCTCGCCGCTGATGCGGTAGTTGTCGCCGTCGCGCTCCCAGCGGTAGACCGCGCGGCCGTCGGCGATCGCCGAGGTGATCTGGTAGGAGATCGAGATGTTGCCGGGCAAGGCCGCCACCGGGAATTTCTCCGGCGCGGGCGCGATCGGCCCCGCGGGCTGCGCGAGCGCGAGCAGCTCCGGAGCCGGCGTGAGGGTGGGGGCGGGCGCGAGGCCGGGCTGCGAGTCGGTCGCGATTCCGACCGGCGCCATGGCGAGGATGTCGGGAGAAACCGCCGGCGCCAGCGGCCGCCGCGTGAGCGCGCGGCGAGGCGCGACCGGCCGCGGCGCCGCCACCGGATCCGGCACGGCGACCAGGGCCGGGGCGGGGTCGAGGGTCGCGGAGTACTCGACCACCGTGCCTTCGTCGACGGCGGCAATGTTCCGCGGCATGCCGACGAGGACCGCCGCGTGCACGGCCGCCGAAAGCGCCACGGCGAGCAGCGCCGGGCGGTAGCGCTCGAGGATCGCGGCGGGGGAAGGCATCACTTCGTCCGCAGCGCGACCAGCATCTGGTCGAGCCTGAAGCCCCTGGGATCGTCGAAGACGACGCGCACGGGGAAGTTGAAGTGGTCCTTGGCGAGCCAGACCTCGGCGCGGCTCTCGTCGGGCTTGCTGGTGACGCGCTCGAAGTGCAGCGTGTCGAATTCGCCGGCGGGGGTGGCGAGCTTCTCCTCGCCTACCAGCCGGTAGGTGTACCTCTCGACCTTGCGGCCGTTGGACATCGCCACTTTCATCGTGCCCTCGACGGCGCGCGCGCGCATGAACTGGTACATGAGCGAGAGGCGGTCCTGGGTATCGCGGGGTAGCGGCACCTCCGAGCTCTCGCCGCGGAAGGTGGAGCGCATCACGCCGCGTTCCCAGTCGAAGGTGGCGTCGACGTCGCGGCGCGAATCCCGGGCGCGGCGCTGCTCGAAGCGCATCGGCCTCAAGCCGGAAGCCACGACCTTGCCGCTGCTCTCGAGCGTCACCTGCTCGTCGATGATGAGCTTCAACGGCCCCTCGGAGCGCGTCACGCTCTGGATGGCGTAGTCGTCGCCCTTGCGCACGAAGGTCTCGCTCACGCGGCCGATCTTCACGCCGGAGTTCATCACCTGGTACTCGGCGGTGATCTCGCTCGGGATCGCGAAGGCGCCGGTGGAGGCGATGAGGAGTGCGGCCAGCAGTTTCATGGGAATTCCCGGGGAGAGACCACGCAGTCGGAAGGAACGCCCGACCCGCGGACCTGGACGACCTCCGCCCCGATGAATTCGACCCGGTCCTCGAGGAACCAGCGCACCGCGCGCGGATAGACCTGGTGCTCCGCGGCGAGCACGCGCGCGGCGAGGCTCGCCTCGGTATCTCCCGCCAGCACCGGCACCGCGGCCTGCGCCACGATCGGCCCGCTGTCCAGCGCCGGCGTCACCACGTGCACGGTGCAGCCGTGCAGCTTCACGCCCGCGTCGAGCGCGCGGCGGTGGGTGTGCAACCCGGGAAACGATGGCAGCAGCGACGGGTGGATGTTCAGGATCCTTCGTGGGAAGCGCGCGATGAACTCGGGGGTGAAGACACGCATGAAGCCTGCAAGCAGGATGAGGTCGGGCGCCAGCTTTTCAAGGGCCTGAGCGAGCGCGGCGTCGAACGCTTCGCGCGTGCCGAATGCCTTGTGGTCGATCACTTGCGTCGCGATCCCGCGCGCGCGGGCCCATTCGAGACCCTGCGCGTCCGGGCGGTTGGAGATCACCGCCAGCACCTCGAGCCCGGTGCGCGCCTCGACGATCGAACGCATGTTGCTGCCGCGTCCCGAGATCAGGATGACCCCGGACTTCATCGGCTAGACGACAACTGTCTGTGGAGCGCCGTTCTCCCGCGCCACGATCGAGCCCACCTCGAAAGCCTCGGCGCCGTTCGCGGCCAGCACGTCGAGCGTCGCCTTGACGTCGCCCCGGTCCACCACCAGCACCATGCCGATGCCGCAGTTGAAGGTGCGGTGCATCTCGGCTTCCTCGATGTTGCCGTACTTCTTCAGCCACTGGAAGATTCTGCTGCGCGGCCAGCGCGCGAGTTCCAGCTTCGCGCTCACCTCCTGCGGCAGCACCCGCGGGATGTTCTCGGTGAGTCCCCCGCCGGTGATGTGCGCCATGCCTTTCACCTTCACCCGGGACATGGCCGCGAGCACCGGCTTCACGTAGATGCGCGTGGGCTCCAGCAACGCATCGCCGAGCGTCCTGTCGCCGTCGAAGGGCTCGAAGATGTCCGAGGCGCTCACCGCGATCACCTTGCGCACCAGCGTGTAGCCGTTGGAGTGCGGCCCCGACGAGGCGAGCCCGATGATGGCGTCGCCGGGCGCGATCGAGCTGCCGTCGATGATCGCCTCCTTCTCCACCAGTCCCACCGCGAAGCCGGCGAGATCGTATTCGTTCGGGTCGTACATGCCGGGCATCTCGGCGGTCTCGCCGCCGATCAGCGAGCAGTTGGCCTGCTCGCAGCCTTCGGCGATTCCCTTGATCACGTCGGCCGCCACACCCACGTCCAGCTTGCCGCACGCGAAGTAGTCGAGGAAGAAGATCGGCTCGGCGCCCGCCACCAGGATGTCGTTCACGCTCATCGCCACCAGGTCGATGCCGATGGTGTCGTGCTTCTTCATGCGGAACGCGAGCTTGAGCTTCGTGCCCACGCCGTCGGTGCTCGAGACCATCACCGGGTTCTTGAACTTCTTGGAAACCTCGACCAGGGCGCCGAATCCGCCGATGCCGCCGATCACCTCGGGACGCATGGTGCGCTTGGCGAAGGGCTTGATGCGCTCGACCAGCTCGTCGCCCGCGTCGATGTCGACGCCGGCGCCGCGGTAGGTCAGGGGAGGCTGGTCGTTCACGGGGCGATTCCCTCTTGTTTCAGAGGCGAAATTTTACCAACAAACGGGGTCGGACCCCGGCTTGGTTGCGCCTGTAAGGCGCCGGCGGCACCGGCGACTGATGGTCGCTTGCCCTCAAACCCCGACAAAGGAGCCCCAGATGAAACACCTGAAAACGATTCTCGCCGCCACCACCATGGCCACCGCCCTCGTGAGCGCGCCCCTCGCCTACGCCCAGGAAGCCCTCAACCCCGACGCGTTCGTGAAGATGTGCGACACCGACAAGGACGGCATGGTCTCGAAGGCCGAGGCGATGAAGATGATCGAGAAGATGTGGGACAAGCAGGACACGAAGAAGATGGGCAAGCTCGACAAGAAGCAGGTCGAGGCGTTCCTGAAGGATCTGCTGAAGCCGACGGGCGGATGATCGCGAACCGGGACGGACGGGACCGGCGTCCGTCCCCCCGGGGTGATTTCGGCAGCGGACTGAGCGCGCTCAGTCCGTCAGCTTGAAGCGCAGGTCGTAGCACACGACCCGGCCGGAGTCCGATGGGGGCGCCGGCGGATAGCGCCACTGCGTGAGCGCCCGTATCACCTCGTGCTCGAACTCGCGCAGGCTGGTCGCGCGTCGGCGCGGGTACGCACGGGGCTCCACCGAAACCACCTCGCCGCTCGCGTCCACGCGCACGCGGGTGAAGACGACCGCCTCGGTGTTGCTGCGTCGCATGTTCGTGGGGTAGATCGGATCCTCCTGCTTCAGCGGCCGCAGCATCATCGGGTCGCGGGCCGGCGAGCGGACCAGCGACACGCTGATCTTCGGCTTGCCCGCGGCGATCTCGAACCAGATGCGATTGGTGACGCGCTCGTCCGAGGGCTGGCAATCGCGCCCGATGGGCGGCTGGAACTCCCAGTCGCGAATCGCGCGGCGCACGGCGTCGATGAAGACGCCGGATTGGGGAGCGTCGGGAGAGTACTCGATGTCCTGCAGGATTCCGATCGGGCTCACGCGGCCACGTATGTCGACATAGCCGGTGCGGCCCTCGTCAAGCGCGCGCGGCGGGTACTCGGGTTCGACGATGCGCGTCGCCCGCCCCCAGAGTGCCGGATCGCCGCTCACGAAGGGATCCCTCTGGGACTGGGCGGAAGCCGAGAGCGCGGCCAGGAAGGCCAGCGGACAGAGGAACCGCGGACTCACGCGTCGCCGGAGCCCTGGAAGGTCGGCAGGCTCTTCTTCGCGAACTCCAGCATCCGCGCGATCGGCACCTTGGCGCGGAGCGCGATCCCCGGATCGACGAAGACCTCGTGGCCGGGGGCGCCTTCGAGGGTCGCGATCAGGTTGTGCAGCCCGTTCATCGCCATCCACGGGCAATGCGCGCAGCTCTGGCAGGTGGCGCCCTTGCCGGCGGTCGGCGCCTCGATGAAGGTGACGCCGGGCATGCGCTTCCTCATCTGGTGGATGATGCCGCCGTCGGTCGCCACGATGTATTCCTTCGCGCCCAGGCGCTCGGCCGCCTGGATGATGCCGGTGGTGGAGCCCACGGCGTCGGCCATCGCGATCACCGCGCGCGGCGACTCCGGGTGCACCAGCACCTTGGCCTCGGGGTGCTTCACCTTCATCTCCTCCAGTTGCTGCGCCTTGAACTCGTCGTGGACGATGCACGCGGCGTTCCACATCAGCATGTCGGCGCCGGTCACGCGCTGCACGTAATCGCCGAGGTGCTTGTCCGGCGCCCACAGGATCTTCTTCCCCTGCGCGTGGAGGTGGCCCACGATCTTCTCGGCGATGGACGAGGTCACCATCCAGTCGGCGCGCGCCTTCACCGCCGCGCTGGTATTGGCGTAGACCACGACCACGCGGTCGGGATGGGCGTCGCAGAAGGCGGAAAACGCGTTGGCGGGCGTGGCGGGGTCGAGCGAGCATTCGGCCGCCAGGTCCGGCATCAGCACGCGCTTCTCGGGATTGAGGATCTTGGCGGTCTCGCCCATGAAGCGCACGCCGGCGACCACCACGGTCTTTCCTGGATGCTCGTGGCCGAAGCGGGCCATCTCGAGCGAGTCGGACACCGTGCCGCCGCTCGACTGCGCGAGATCCTGGAGATCCGGGTGCACGTAGTAATGGGCAACCAGCACCGCGTCACGCTCCTGGAGGAGCTTGCGCGCGCGCTCGAGCAAGGCGGGCTTCTCTTCGGCGGAGACCGGGCGTGGCGGCGTGGCGGGCGCGATGCCGGTCTCGCCGGTGAAGCGCTCGAAGCGGATCTGGATTGGTTTCGCAATGGCCATGGCTCGATTCTAAGGCATCGTCCCCGTGCTAAAATTCAATGCAATTAATGGCTTCTGTGACAGCCTTGTCACCGAGGCGCCCGCTGCCCCGCCGTCCGGCGGAAATCCTTCCGAAGTGAAGCGTGGGTGGCGAGACCCCCAATGAGGCAGCTCCTCCTCGATTTCACCCAGGCCCCCGCGCCCACTTTCGCCAACTTCATCCACGGCGGCAATGCCGAGCTCTTCCATGCGCTCGAGGCCGCGACCCGTGGCGCGCTGGCGGAACGGGTGATGTACCTGTGGGGCGAACCGGGTGCCGGCAAGACGCACCTGCTGTCCGCGTTCCGCGAGCAGGCCGGCGCTCGACCGCGGGTGCTGGCGATCGACGATGTCGAGCGCCTGGGCGAGGAAGAGCAGGCGGCGCTCTTCAACGCGTTCAACGACCGTGGCTTCGACTTCCTCCTGGTGACGGCAGGCGCGCCGCCCGCCGAGGTGCCGATCCGCCGCGACCTCGCGACGCGGCTCGCCACCGGCCTCACCTATCGGCTGCTGCCGCTCACCGACGCCGAGAAGGGCGAGGCGCTCGCCGCCCACGCGCACAGCCGCGGCTTCGAGCTCTCCGCCGAGGTGAAGGCGTATCTCCTCACCCACGCGCGCCGCGACATGGGCTCGCTCATGTCGGCGCTCGATGCCCTCGACCGCTACTCGCTCGAGACCGGACGTCCGGTCACCGTGCCGCTGCTCAAAGCGGCGATGCCCGCGCAATGAAAAAGAGACTCGCCCTTTTCGACCTCGACAACACGCTCCTCAACGGCGACAGCGACGTCTGCTGGGCGCAGTTCCTGATCGAGGAGGGCGTGCTCGAGCCCGGGGAATACCACGCGAAGAACATGTGGTTCGCCGAGCGCTACAAGGACGGCACGCTCGACATCCACGAGTTCCTCGACTTCCAGCTGGCACCCCTCGCGCGCCGGCCGCGCGCGCAGCTCGACGAATGGCACGGACGCTTCATGCAGCGCAAGATCCGGCCGATCATCCATTCTGGCGCGGCCGGGCTCATCGCGAGGCACGCGGACGCGGTGACGGCGCTGGTGACCGCGACCAACCGCTTCATCACCGCGCCGATCGCCGCCGAGCTCGGCATCGAGCACCTCATCGCCACCGACATCGACGAGGCGGGCGGCGTCTTCACCGGCAAGCCTCGCGGCACGCCGTGCTTCCGCGAGGGCAAGATCGAGAACCTGCGCGGCTGGCTCGCCTCCCGCGGCGAGCGCCTCGAGGATTTCGAGAGCTGGTTCTACAGCGATTCGCTGAACGACCTGCCGCTGCTCGAGCTGGTCGACCATCCGGTCGCGGTCGATCCCGATCCCACGCTGCGCACGCAGGCCCAGTCGCGCGGCTGGCCGATTCTCTCCCTGCGGGATTCAGGCGTTTGACGCCTCCGCCAAAGCGATGATCAAAAAATACATAGACAAGCTGTTCGGACGCCGCACCGCGGTGACCCACAAGGACGCGCGCCCGGTGGTCTACGGCCGCGACAAGCATGCGATCGAGAAGGAGGCCATCAGCCGCTGCGCCCGGCGCACCTGCGAGGAGCTGCAGCGCGCGGGCTACCTCGCCTTCGTGGTCGGCGGCGCGGTGCGCGACCTGCTGCTCGGGCGCCGGCCGAAGGACTTCGACATCGCCACCAGCGCCACGCCCGACGAGGTGCGCTCGGTCTTCCGCCGCTCGCGCATCATCGGTCGGCGCTTCCAGATCGTGCACGTGCTCTGCGGCGCGGAGATGGTGGAGGTCTCGACCTTCCGCGCGCACTTCTCGCGCGAGGCCGACGAGGACAACAAGGACGAGCACGGACGCATGCTCTCCGACAACGTCTTCGGCACCCAGGCCGAGGACGCGCTGCGCCGCGACTTCACCGTGAATGCGCTGTTCTACGATCCGGTGAAGGAAGAGGTCTGGGACTACGTCCACGGCTTGAAGGACCTGAAGGCGAAGAAGCTGGTGATGATCGGCGACCCGGCGACGCGCTACCGCGAGGACCCGGTGCGCATGCTGCGCGCGGCGCGCCTGTCGGCGAAGCTGGGCCTCGTGATCGATGACAAGACCGCCGAGCCGATCGCGGAGCTGAAGCACCTGCTGGAGAACGTGCCGCAGGCGCGCCTCTTCGAGGAGATCCTGAAGCTGCTGCTCTCCGGCAACGCCGTCGACTGCGTGCGGGTTCTGCGAGAGCTCCACTTGCACCATGGCCTGCTGCCGCTGCTCGACACCGCCCTCGAGGATCCCGACACCGGCCCGTTCGCGATGGCGGCGCTGCGCGCCACCGACGAGCGCCTCGCCGCCGACAAGCCGGTCTCGCCCGCGTTCCTGCTCGCGGCGCTCCTCTGGGGCCAGGTCGAGAAGAACCTGCAGAAGTTCGAGGACAAGGGCCAGTCCACCATTCCGGCGCTGCACTCGGCAATGCACGAGGCGCTCGACCTGCAGCGCGACACGCTCGCCATCCCGAAGCGCTTCGACGCGACCATGAAGGAGCTGTGGCTGATGCAGCCGCGCTTCCTGCAGCGCGGCGGCCACCGGCCTTTCCGGCTCCTCGAGCACCCGCGCTTCCGCGCCGCGTACGACTTCTTCGAGCTGCGCGCCCTGTCGGCCAATGCGCCGCAGGAGGCCGCCAAGTGGTGGGAGCGCTTCCAGGATGCGAGCCCCGACGAGCGCGAGAAGATGCTGGTCAACGACGAGGCCGGCCCGAAGAAGCGCCGCCGGCGCCGCGGCGGCAAGAAGAAGGCCAATGACGGCTCGACGCCGCCGCTCGAGACCGACGTGGGCCCCGAGACGTGATGCCCGCGGTGAAGGCGGCGATCGCGCTCGGCGCCAACATCGAGGATCCGGAGGCGCAGGTTCGCCGCGGCTTCGCCGAGCTCGCGGGGCTTCCGCAAACGCGGGTCACCGCGCGCTCGACGCTTCACCGCACCGCTCCGGTCGGATATGCCGACCAGCCGGACTTCGTCAACGCGTGCGCGGTGGTGGAGACGCGCTTGCCTCCCCGAGCGCTTCTTGAAGGCCTGCTCGAGATCGAGAAACGCCACGGCCGCGTCCGCTCGATCGCCAACGGCCCGCGCACCCTCGACCTCGACATCATCCTTTACGGCGCCGAAACCATCGACGAGCCCGGCCTCAGGGTGCCGCACCCGCGAGCGCACGAGCGCGCCTTCGTGCTCGAGCCGCTCCTCGAGGTGTGGCCCGATGCAGTGATTCCCGGAAAGGGCCGCGTGGACGAGCTCGTCATCCCGGCGAAGGCCGGGATCCCATTGGGCCCCGGCCTTCGCCGCGGAGACGTCGCTTGAAGCACCGCCACATCGTCGTCGAGGGCCCGATCGGCTGCGGCAAGACGAGCCTCGCGATCAAGCTTGCGCGGCGCCTGAATGCGACCACGCTGCTGGAAGACCCGAAGGCCAATCCCTTCCTGCCGCAGTTCTACCGCGACATGCGCCGGTATGCGCTGCCGACGCAGCTCTTCTTCCTGTTCCAGCGGGTGGCGCAGCTGGAGGCGCTGAAGCAGCCGGACCTCTTCGCCCAGCCGGTGGTGGCGGACTTCAGCCTCGCGCGCGATCCCCTGTTCGCCAAGCTGACCCTCGACGATGCCGAATACCAGCTCTACGCGAAGATCTTCGCGCACGTGAAGCCGCAAGTGCCGGTTCCGGACCTCGTGATCTACCTGCAGGCTTCGATCGACACGCTCCTGCACCGCCTGAAGCGCCGCGGCACCCCGGGCGAAGGAGCGATCAGCGAGGACTACCTGCGCAACCTCTCGGAGGGGTACACGCAGTATTTCCACCACTACACCGACAGCCCGATGCTGATCGTGAACAGCGAGCGGCTCAATTTCGCCGACAGCGCCGAGCACCTCGACCTCCTGATCGAGCGCATCAACGCGATGCGTGGCGGGCGCGAGTTCTTCAACCGCGCGTAATATTCCCCGCATGAGCGCCCAGACCCCCGAACGACGCCTCACCCTCGCCTACCTCGCCGATCGCGCCCGCGAGGGCGAGAAGCTGGTGATGCTCACCTGCTACGACGCGAGCTTCGCCGCGATCTCGGAGGCCGCCGGCGTCGAGATGCTCCTGATCGGCGACTCCCTCGGCATGGTGGTGCAGGGCCGCGACTCGACCCTCGCGGTGAGCCTCGAGGACACCGAGTACCACGTGCGCTGCGTCGCGCGCGCAGCCAAGCGCGCGGTGGTCATCGCCGACATGCCCTTCGGCAGCTTCCAGGAGTCGAAGGAGCGAGCGTTCAGGAGCGCGGCGCGCATGATGGCGGCCGGCGCGGGCATGGTGAAGCTCGAGGGGGGCGCCACGATGGTCGAGACGACGCGCTTCCTCGTGGATCGTGGCATCCCGGTGTGCGCGCACATCGGCCTCACCCCCCAATCGGTGCACACGCTGGGCGGGTACAAAGTGCAGGGCAAGAACGCCGATTCGGCCGACACGCTGGTGGCCGATGCGAAGGCGCTCGAGGGCGCGGGCGCGGCGATCGTGCTGATGGAGGCGATGCCCGCCGCCGTCGCGAAGCGCGTCACCCAGTCGCTCACCGTGCCCACCATCGGCATCGGCGCGGGCCCCGACGTCTCGGGGCAGGTGCTGGTCGTCTACGACATGCTCGACATCTATCCCGGCCGCAAGGCGCGCTTCGTGAAGAACTTCCTTGCCGGCGCGCCCTCGGTGCAGGCGGCGATCGAGGCCTACGTGAAGGCCGTGAAGGACAAGAGCTTCCCCGCGCCCGAGCACTGTTTCTAGGCATGGACCTGATCCACGGCGTGGCCGACCTCCGGAAGCGCCTCGGGCGCGAGGCCTCGATCGTGCTCGTCCCGACCATGGGCAACCTGCATGCCGGCCACGTGGCGCTCGCCGAGAAGGCGCGCGAGCACGGCACGTGCGTCGTGGTGTCGATCTTCGTGAACCGGCTGCAGTTCGAGCCCGGCGGCGATTTCGACCGCTATCCGCGCACGCTGCAGGCCGATTGCGAGAAGCTCGCGCGCTCGGGAGCCGACGTGGTGTTCGCCCCCGACGAGCGCGAGATGTATCCCGGGCCGCAGGAGATCGTGCTCTCGCCGCCGCGCGTGGCGCACACCCTCGAGGGCGAGTACCGCGCGGGCCATTTCCAGGGCGTGGTGACGGTGGTGGCGAAGCTCCTCAACATCGCCCGGCCCCACGCCGCGATCTTCGGCAAGAAGGACTACCAGCAGCTGATGGTGCTGCGCGAGCTGGTGCGGCAGCTAAACTTCGGCGTGACGGTCGTCCCGGGCGAGACCGTGCGCGAGCCCGACGGCCTGGCGATGTCGTCCCGCAACGGCTACCTCTCGGCCTCCGAGCGCACGGAGGCGGTGCGCCTGTCGCGCGTGCTGCGCGCGCTGCGCGACTCGGCGGCGGGCGGGCGCCGCGACTTCGCCGAGCTCGACAAAGGCGCGAAGGAGGAGCTCGCGGCCCACGGCTGGCGCCCCGACTACATCGCCGTGCGCCGCCGTGCCGAGCTCGGCACCCCGGGCGCCGACGACCGCGAGCTGGTGATCCTCGGCGCCGCATGGCTCGGCAGGACGCGCCTCATCGACAGCCTCGAGGTGGACGTCGCAGGCTGAGGCGAAGTGGCTATCATCGTGTTTGGCTCCCTATCGAGGCATGCCCATGCAAGTGCTGGTGAGCGAAGTGGGCCCCCGCGACGGCCTGCAAAGCATCAAGCGCGCGATGCCGACGGCGGTGAAGCATCGCTGGATCCGCGCGCTCGCCGCCGCCGGCCTGCGCGAGATCGAGGTGGCCTCGTTCGTGCCACCGAAGCTCCTGCCGCAGATGGCGGATGCCGCCGAGGTGGTCCGCGAGGCGGTGAAGATCCCCGGCATCACGGTGCTCGCGCTGGTTCCCAACATGCGTGGCTTCCAGGATGCGGTGGCCGCGGGCGCGCCCAAGATCACCGTCACCGTCTCCGCGTCCGAGGCCCACAGCCGCGCCAACATCCGCATGACCTGCGACGAGGCGGTCGCGTCGCTCGCCAACATGGTTCGCTTCCGCGGCGGGCTCGAGATGAAGGCGAAGCCGCTGATCGAGGTCGGGGTCTCCACTGCCTTCGGATGCACGCTCCAGGGCGAGGTGTTCGAGGACTTCGCCATCGCGATGGCGGTGAAATGCGCGCAGGCCGGCGCGGACTCCGTGGGCCTGTCCGATACCGTGGGCTACGCCAACCCCGCGCAGGTGAAGCGCATGTTCAGGCGATTGATCGCCGAGCTGGGTGACAAGGCGGGCGGGGCGCACTTGCACAACACGCGCGGCCAGGGGCTGGCGAACGTGGTCGCTGCGCTCGACGCGGGCGTGACCACCTTCGATGCGTCGCAAGGCGGCATCGGCGGGTGCCCTTACGCTCCCGGCGCTTCCGGGAACATCGTCACCGAGGACCTGGTGTTCCTGCTGGAATCCATGGGCCTCGATACCGGGATCGACATCGACAAGCTGATCGCGGCGCGTGAGATCTTCGTGGAGGGCCTGCCGGGCGAGCCGATCTATGGCCACGTTCCCGAAGCGGGGCTGCCGAAGAATTTCAGGCTCGCGACGGGGCGCGCATGACGCGCAAGCTGCCGCTCGAAGGCATCCGCGTGGTCGAGTTCTCCCACATGGTGATGGGGCCGACGTGCGGATTGATCCTCGCCGACCTCGGGGCCGAAGTGATCAAGGTGGAGCCCGAGGGCAAGGGCGATCCCACGCGCTATCTCGAGAGCACCGGCGCGGGCTTCTTCGCTTCCTTCAGCCGCAACAAGAAGAGCGTCACGCTGGACCTCGCGTCCCCGGGGGGGCTCGAGGCCGCGAAGAAGCTGGTGGCGACTGCGGACGTGTTCATCGAGAACTTCCGCCCCGGCGCGCTCGAGGCCAAGGGCCTGGGCTACGCGGCGCTCGCGAAGGTGAATCCGCGTCTCGTCTACTGCTCGATGAAGGGTTTTCTCTCCGGCCCCTACGAGAAGCGCACCGCGCTGGACGAGGTGGTGCAGATGATGAGCGGGCTCGCCTACATGACCGGCCCGGTGGGCAAGCCGTTGCGCGCCGGCGCCCCGGTGAACGACATGATGGGTGGGATGTTCGGCGCCATCGCGATCCTGGCGGCGCTGAGGAGCCGCGACGCGACCGGCCGCGGCGAGCACGTGCAGAGCGGCCTCTTCGAGAACTGCGCCTGGCTCGTCTCCACCCACATGATGCAGCACGCGGTGAGCGGCAAGGCGCCGGAGCCGATGTCCGCGGGCAAGCGCGCGTGGGGCGTCTACGACGTGTTCGAGTCCGGCGACGGCGTGCGCTTGTTCATCGGCGTGGTGACCGAGCGGCAGTGGGAGATCTTCACCGCGGCGCTGGGCGAGGCGCAGCTGCTCGTTCCCGGCTTTGCGACCAACAATCTGCGCTCGGCCGCGCGCGAGACGCTGATCCCGCTGGTCGCACGCCTGCTGAAGAATCACCCGGTGGTGGAGCTGGAGCGCATCTGCGAGGAGGGCGGGCTGCCCTTCGCGCGCATCCAGACGCCCTCGGACCTGTTCGACGATCCGCACCTGAACGCCGGCGGCATGGTGGCGTTCAAGCTTCCCGATGGAACCGAAACCAAGGTGCCGGCGCTGCCGATCCAGTTCGGCGCCGATCGCCTGGGGCTGCGCCTGCCGCTGCCGCAACCCGGGCAGGACAACGCGGAAATAATTGGTGTCGGAGTCGATTTTTCAAGGAGAGACTGATGCAACGTACTTTTCTCCGGGCCGCCTGCGTGGTTGCGTGCCTTGCGGCGCTCGCGGGCACCGCCTGGGCGCAGGATGCCTACCCTTCGAAGCCGATCCGGCTCGTCGTGCCGTTCCCGCCGGCGGGGGGCACCGACGTGCTGTCGCGCGCGATATCGAGCGCGATGGTGGCGGAAACGAAGTGGAACATCGTGGTCGACAACAAGCCGGGAGCGGGCGGCAACATCGGCCTCGATGCCGCCGCCAAATCGCCCCCCGACGGCTACACCATCGCCATGGGACAGACGGCGAACCTCGCGGTGAACCCGGCGCTCTACTCGAAGATGCCGTTCGATCCGCTTAAGGACTTCGCCCCCGTGGCGCTGGTCTCCTCGCAGCCGCTGATCCTGGTCGTCGCGACTGGCTCGCCCTACAGGACGCTGAAGGACCTGGTCGATGCCGCGAAGGCGAAGCCCGGCACC